>JAWVYF010000056.1:0-12590 GCA_033722845.1 Anderseniella sp.
AGTCGATGCCGCCGACCTGTTGGAAGTAGGTGAACTGCGAGACTTCCATGCCGTCGCACCACACTTCCCAGCCCAGCCCCCAGGCACCCAGCGTCGGGCTTTCCCAGTCGTCCTCGACAAACCGGATATCGTGGTTCTCCTTGTCAATGCCGATGGCATAGAGCGACCCGAGATAGAGGTCTTGCAGGTCGTTGGGCGAAGGCTTCAGGATCACCTGGTACTGGTAATAATGCTGCAGGCGGTTTGGATTTTCACCGTAGCGGCCATCCTTGGGCCGGCGAGAGGGCTGCACATAGGCCGCCTTCCACGGATTGGGTCCGACCGAGCGCAGCGTGGTGGCCGGGTGGAAGGTGCCAGCGCCCACTTCCATGTCATAGGGCTGCAGCACCACACAGCCATGGCCTGCCCAGTACTGGTGCAGGGTGAGAATCAGATCCTGAAAGGAGGCCTTCGGATTGAGGCCGGAGGGGGCGGACATAGGCTTAGGCACACCTTGTGAAAGAGGTTCGCGCAAGAATCGGGCGCGAACCTATTGCGCGTGCACACAGCGGTCAAGAAAACTAAAGGTTTGGAGCGTGGTGCCGTCGATGCGGCATCAGTCTTCCGGGTAATAAACGCCGGTTTCCGGGTCCTGGCGCAGGCGGCGGCCCTTCAGCGGCTGTTCGCGATCACGCACCTTCACGCGTGAGGCGGCCTGTGCATCTGACAGCTTTTTTGCCACCACGTAGGACACGGCCAGTCCAACGCCGGCAATCAGCAGCTTGTAGATCATTTGAACCCTGTCCTTTCAGATGAGCGTTCGAATGGCATTCCCAGCCCTCTACAGACCGTAACGAGACCACAAAGCGCGTTCTTCTGCAAGTGTTACTGCCTGATCAAGTGCCGCAGATGCAGCCGAACCCGCCGCTTGGTCAAGAGAGTGTTGCATGTGCGCCCCACCGCCGGGCATCAGCAGCTTGCGCAGCGAGAAGCCGCCGGCGAGGTTGATGTCCTTTATGATGACGTCATCACCAAAGCGATCTCGCAAGGTGGAATGAAGTCCGCCTATGCCGTCGATCAGGCCGAGCTCTAACGCCTTGTCGCCAGACCAGAACAGCCCGGAAAACAGCTCTTTCTCGTCTGCCTTGAGTTTACCCTCGCGGCGGGCACGGACAATGTCCTTGAAGGCTTCATGTACATCCAGTTGCAAGGACTTGAGATGGGCGACATCTTCCTTCTTTTCAGGCAGGAACGGGTCGAGCACCGATTTGTTGGTGCCAGCGGTGTACACGCGGCGCTCCAGGCCCACCTTCTTCATGGCGCCGGTAAAGCCAAAGCTGGCCGAAATTACACCGATCGAGCCGACGATGGAGCTGCGGTCTGCGAACACCTCGTCACCGGCCATCGCCAACAGGTAGCCGCCAGACGCTGCCACGTCTTCACAGAACACCATAACCTTGACGCCTGTCTCTTCTGACAGCTGGCGGATCCGGTTGAAGATCAGCGTCGACTGGACTGGCGAGCCGCCGGGCGAGTTGATGGAGAATGCCACCGCTGACAGGCCCGGAATGCGGAAGGCTGTTTCGAGTGCGTCCTCAACGCCTTGCATGGACAAAGACGGGCTGAACGGCCGGTCAATGCCGATGGCCCCTTTCAGCCGCACGTGCGCTACAAACTTGCGTTTGCCTCGAAGCAGTTTGGTCAACCAGCCTGGTGGCGGGTTTTTTCCCTTCTTCTTGCGGGATTTGGGCTTAAGCATACTGTGCTCCGGCAAATAATGAGGATGATCGCTCGGCTAGCGGCGAACATGGTTGCACAAAGCTGGCGATGCAAGCCTCACTCGAAAACGAGTGCTTCGCCCTGGCGCAGGATCGCATCTATCGCGGGCAGGAAGCCATTTCCTTCGGCACCATGCAGAACGAGGCCAGACATCAGCCGAAGCGGTGCCTTGGAGCCCTTTGTGCCACGCACGATCACGCGCGAGGCAGCGTCTTCGCGCCTCGCCCGCATGGGCAGAACCGTCAGGTTGCCAAGACGGGGTTCCATTGCCGTCAACAGGCGGGGCAGCGAGCTGGCAGGATGAATGATGGAGACCGTACCGCGTGGGCGCACCAGACCTGTCATGACCTTCACCCAGGCTTCCAGTGCGCCGGGCTTGAGCAGATGAGCCTGGGCACGCAGCCCGTCAGCGGGGGCTTGCACGGTTGCCTCTTCAAAAAATGGCGGATTGGCATAGGCATGGTCAAACGTGGCAGGAGCCGGCCAGTCGGCGTCGTCATGGCGCATACTGTCGGTCAGGTCGCCCTTAAGCACCCGCACGCGCTCTTCCAGGCCGTTACGCCTCGCATTTTCCTCGGCAATCATTGCATAGCGCGAGGCGATCTCGATACCGGTGATGCTGACCCCGGACTGGCGGGCAGCAAGACAACACGCCGCCACGCCGGTTCCGAGGCCCGCTTCGAAGACCGATTGGTTATCTGAAGCGGGGACAGAAGCTGCAAGCAGGACTGCATCTATCCCTGCGCGATAGCCCTTTTCCGGCTGCAGCAACTGCAGCTTGCCGCCCAGAAACGCGTCATCAGACAGGCCGGACTTGCCAGTGGCGTCGCGCGGCTCAGCCGTTTGCGTGAATTCGTCAGACATGGCCTCTCTCCCAATGCCGTTTGCGGCGTCAACTGACCGGACTCAGATGCTCCCTCAATCCTGATTGCGCCAGCAACCTGCGGGCGTCGTTCTCATCTTCCGGGCTCACCATGATCCGGCGCGGCAAAACACCGACGGAACCCTCCAGAATGCTCATGTGAACATCGAAAACGATCGCCGCCAAGCCTTCCTGCTGCAGCAGGTCAACAATGTATGACACCAGAACCATGTCATTTGATCGAACCAGTTCACGCATGATCCATACTTCCGCAGTCCTGATAGTTCGGGCACGTCTTGGTGCAGGCACATGCGATGCAAGGATAACTTCGGCTGCGGTCTGCGGCCATAGATCGCTTGTCGCTCAGCCCCATCATGCCTATTGTCTCTTCATGATTGATATTTAGGCGGCGGAGTAATGTCGTGGGCGTAGTCGTTCCCCTGAGTGCAGCAGAAGCAAAAGATGCCAGTCTCAACCCTCTTCTGAAGCTGGTTGCCGCAGACATGGAGAAAGTGAATGCGCAGATTTTGCAGCATGCCGAATCCCATGTCGACCTGATCCCGCAACTTGCACAACACCTGATCGATTCCGGCGGCAAACGGCTTCGCCCGATGCTGACCATCGCATCGGCGCGCATGTGCGGCTATGCGCAGGGAAACTATCACGTCGATCTGGCAACGGCGGTCGAATTCATGCACACGGCAACCTTGCTGCATGACGATGTGGTGGACGAGAGCGACCTGCGCCGCGGCCGGCGAACGGCAAGGCTGATCTGGGGCAACCAGGCGAGCGTACTGGTCGGCGATTATCTGCTCGGACAGGCATTCCGGATCATGGTCGGCACCAAATCGCTCGAGGCGCTTGCCGTGCTGTCGGATGCAGCTTCGGTCATTGCGGAAGGAGAAGTCATGCAGCTTGCAGCGGCTCACAACACCGCCACCACCGAAGATGCCTACATGAAGGTGATCAACGCCAAGACGGCCGCGCTGTTTGCCGCCGCAGCGGAAGTTGGTGCCATCGTTGCCGAGCGCAATAACGCTGAGCGCGAGGCTCTGGAATCTTATGGCCGCAATCTCGGCATTGCCTTCCAGCTTGTTGATGATGCGCTTGATTATTCAGGCAAGCAGGCACAACTCGGCAAAAGCGTTGGTGATGATTTCCGGGAAGGCAAGATCACGCTGCCTGTGGTGCTGTCCTACCGGCGCGGAGATGACATCGAACGCGAATTCTGGAAACGCGTCATGGAACAGGGCGAACAGCACGACGGCGATCTGGAACACGCATTCAAGCTGATGAATCAGCACAACGCCATCGAAGACACCATCGAACGCGCCCGCCACTATGGCGCCATTGCACGCGATGCACTGGAAATTTTCCCGGACAGCGAACACAAGTCGGCGCTGGTTGATGCCATCGGGTTTTCAGTGGCCCGCGCGCACTGAGGCGCTCATCTGCGCCAGCAGTCTTCAGCCGGGCCCGTCAGACCAGACGCGTGGGCGCAACCCACCAGCCCGGATACGTGTTGTGAAGGTGCTCCGCTGCCACGGCGGCGGCCGCAGCCTGGTCAAACAAACCGAAGCAGGTGGCACCAGAACCGCTCATGCGGGCAAGTCGGCAACCATCCAGGCCAGCAAGCACCTCCAGCACCTCGCCAATGACCGGCTGCAGGTCGCACGCTGCCGGCTGCAAGTCGTTGCGGCAGCCTGCCAACCAGTCCAGACATTGTGAAGCTGGCGGCATTTCCCCCATCCCGGTTCCGGCAGACTGGCCCGGCTGCAGGGCCAGCCCTTTAAAGATCGCCGCAGTCGAGACTGCCACACGCGGATTGACCAGGACCGCATGGATGTCCGGCGCGCTGGACCAGGGTTCGATCTCCTCGCCAATGCCACGCATGCGGCAGGCGGTCGATGCAAGGCAGACCGGCACGTCTGCGCCGAGCTGGAGCGCGATGCTGGCAAGTTCAGCCGCAGGCAATTCAAGCTCGTGGAACGCCAGAAGTGCATTAAGAGCCGCTGCTGCATCAGCCGATCCGCCACCAATGCCCGAGGCGACCGGCAGGTGCTTTTCAAGCGTGATGTGACACGGTTGCAACGTCCTGCCAGATGCCTTGTACAAGGCTTCAGCCGCTTTCAGGACCAGATTGCTGGCGTCGGATTCAAGACCTTCTGAAAACGGGCCGGTGATGGTCAACGCCATTTCACCGGAGGCAGCCACGCTGAGATGATCGCCTGCATCGGCCGCAAACATGACCGCTGAATCAAGCAGGTGATAGCCGTCTTCACGACGCCCGGTGACGTGCAAGGCGAGGTTGATCTTCGCCGCTGCGAACCTTTTCGTCATGGCTTGGCGTCCGGGTAGAGCGTCAGGACTTGTTGGGCTTTTCGCCGCCATCAGCGGTCGGCGGCGCCTGCTTTTTTCCGTTTGCAGCGGGCAGGCCTTCCTTCAACTTCATCCGGATTTTGGCTGCGTCCTTATCCGTCGGCTTGGAATCCAGCGCATACTGCCACTGGAACTTCGCCTCAAGCCGCCGGCCGACCTGCCACAATGCATCGCCCAGGTGATCGTTGATGACCGGATCCTCAGGCCGCAGGCCTGCAGCGCGCTCAAGCAGCTCGACGGCCTCGTCATAGTTTCCAAGCTGGTAGTGCGCCCAGCCCAGACTGTCGACGATATATCCATCGTTGGGCCGCAGAGAAACCGCCTTCTCCACCATCTTGAAGGCTTCTTCAAGATTGAGGCGCTTTTCGATCAGCGAGTAGCCGAGATAGTTGAGCACCGCCGGCTGATCCGGCTGGAAGCGCAGCGCCTTGCGGAAGTCGGGTTCGGCACTGGACCAGCGGCCAGCCCGTTCGTAGGCAATGCCTCGGAAGTAATAGACCGACCACTGCTGCTCACCGGGTTCGTCAATACGGGCAAGTGCTTGGGTGTAGGCATCGGCTGCATCGAGCCACTTCTCATTCAAGCGGTACAGATTTCCCAATGCCAGCAGGGCATTGTAGTTTTCCGGCTCACGGGCAATCAGCGCTTTCAGCGTCTTGACCGCCTCATCGGTGCGCTCAAGCTGATTGAGATTGGTCGCCAGCTGAATTTCGGCGCTGGAGTACAGCGGGGACGATGATGGCACCTGCCCGTAGGCCGCGATGGCCTCGTTGTGCAGTTTCATATCGTTGTAGATCTCACCCAGCAGCGTCTGGCCTTCCGGAAACTCCGGATGAACCGACAGCGCAAGCCGGGCGTAAACCAGCGCGATATCTATCGAGCGCTCATCGGTGAGTGCGCCGGCGATGGAGTACAGCGCTTCTGCAATACCTGCTTCAGCCGTCTGCACAAACGGGGCCGGTTCGCCGCCGGCCTTGAGACTGTCACGCGCTGCCTCGACCAACGGGTTCTTCTGGGTGGCACGCAGGAACAGTTCGTAGGCTTCCAGCGCTTCGTCTGCACGGCCCGTACGCTCAAGGAAGTTGCCATAGGCCTGCACTACACGCAGCGATGTTCCGGCCTTTTCATAGGCTTGCCGGTAGTTGGCTTCAGCCTTGGTCCGGTCTCCCGTCAGATCGGCCATGAGACCGGCATGGAACAGGCGGAAGTTTTCGAATGCCTGATTGCGCTTGAGGTTTTCCAGCTCAGCCAGTGCACCGGGCAGGTTTTTCTCGGCAGCAAATGACCAGCCGGACAACAGTGCCGACGTCAGCTCGCCAATCGGGGTGTAGCCTGCCTTGGAGAAATATTCACGCGCCACGGCCTGCTTGCCTTCGCGCACCGCCTTGATGCCGAGCACCAGAAGGGACAGCCGGTGCTGGTCGTTGAACTCCAGTACGCGCGATGCAAAGCGTTCAGCCGCCTCCACGTTGCCGGACGAGACCTCAAGTGTAAATGCACGTTCGATCAGAAGCGGATTGTTCGGATCGTTCTCCAGTGCGCGGGCAATATATCTCGCGGCAATGGCAGTGTCGCGCTTACGGCTGGCATAACGGCCTGCCAGGTAGCTGCCCGACGGCGATGCGTCTTCGATACGCAAGTCCGCATAGGGGTCGGTTTCCTGTGACTGGGCCGCCTTTGCGGGCAGCACGGCAGAACTTGCCAGGAGAACAATGGCGCCGAGAAGTCTCGTCTTGGAATTCATCAATCGGGGTCCAGTCCGGGAACTGTCAGGACGCTGCCGCACCTTGCCGATGACGCCCGTCCTGATCGCATTTCTGTCTTTCCTCAATGTGAGGCTTTTTCGCCTGATCTGCAAGCAAGCTGGCGATCAAATGCACGGCAACGGGTGTTCGAGGCATGTTCAATGCAGGTCGCCAATACAGTACCTTGAAAACAACGTACGCCATCCGTCACAGTGCATCCATGACAATAAAACCGATTCGCAAAGCCCCATCGGTCAAGACCGCTGTTCTGACAGCTGCCCTGGCCGCCGCCCTTGCCGTGACGAGCGCGCAGCCTGCGCTGGCTGTCGACGTCTCGCCAACCTACCGCAAGAACGCCGAAAGGGAGTTCTCGAAGTGGTTGCAGGGCTTGTGGCCGGAGGCACAGCAGCGTGGTGTTTCACGCAAGACGTTTGACCGGGCAGTCAGCCGCATCAGCCTGCAGTGGTCGATCCCGGATCTGGATCCGCCGAAGATTGGCAACGAGGACCCCAAACCGTCTCGCAAACGGCAGGCAGAGTTTGGCTCGCCGGGCCGGTACTTCCGCGAAAAGTCCATGAACAATCTGGCTGCGCTGGGGCGCAAGGGGCTGGCCCAGTACGCAACGACGCTTGAGCGAATTGAGCAGGCAACGGGTGTAGACAAGGAAGTGCTGGTGGCCATCTGGGGGCGCGAGACAGCCTATTCCAGGGCCAGGATTCCTCATGACGCGATGTCGGTGCTGGCAACCCAGGCATTTCTTGGCAGGCGGCCGGACTTTTTCCGGCCTGAAGTACTCGCCATCCTGCAGGTCGCCGAGACAGGTGTCGTGCCCATGGAGCAACTGAAGGCGTCATGGGCAGGTGCCATGGGCCACACCCAGATGCTGCCAGGCCTCTACCTCAAACATGCCACCGATGGAGATGGTGACGGCAAGGCCGACATCTGGAATTCGATCCCCGACGCGCTGGCCACCTCGGCCAGCTTCCTGAAGGCAAGCGGCTGGAAGACCGGAAGAAGCTGGGCATACGAAGTAGAACAATCATCCAGGCTTGACTGTACGCTGGAAGGGCCTGACCAGGGCCGCCCGATCTCGCAATGGGTGGCATCTGGTGCAACGCGTGTCGCAGGGCGAAAATGGCCTGACCGGCTGATGAACATGACCGGCTACGTCATCATGCCGGCTGGCAGGTTTGGCCCCGCCTTCATTGCCACTGAGAACTACTACGCCATCAAGAACTATAACGAGTCAGACCTGTACGTTCTGTTCGTCGGGAACCTGGCCGACCGCATTGCCGGTGGTGGCAACTTCATCACGCCATGGCGCGATGTAGACACCTTTACCCGGCCTGCCATGCAGCAGGTTCAGCGCAAGCTGGTACGGCTGGGCTACAATGTGGGCGATACCATTGATGGCCTGATCGGCTTCCGGACACGTACGGCAACCGGCATGCACCAGCGCAAGCTGGGCGTGCCTGTCGATTGCTGGCCGAACAAGCCGTTTATTGCGAAGCTGAAGTAGCTGACTTGACCACCGTGCTGGTACCGCCGGAACCTGTTGCCACGTTCGACGAGCGCAACGCTTCGACCCGTTCGGCAATGGCTGGCCTGTAGTTCTGCGCAATTGTTTCGCGCATTTTCTCGCTCTGCTTGGCCGGCGACACCGGATAGGCTGAAAACAGCCGGGCGAAGAAAGCACGCGTGTGATCGCTGCATTCGAGCAGCACCTGATCCACGACCTCGTCGACGCTGCGGCCGGGTTGCGCGCCAATGGTATCGGTGCGGCCCCGATAGCACTTGAACATGTCTTCCTTGGCGATTGCCACATCCAGCTGAGGCCCCACCGGCTGGGGTGCTGGAGGGGCAGCTACTGCTGTGCGCACAGGCGCGTTTGCCGGCTGCGGTGGCTGCGCAGTCTGGCTTGAGCCCGTCGATTGTGAGGCTGCAGCAACAGCTTGCGTGCGGGCCTGTTGGCGTTGCGCCGTCTTTTGTTCCTTGCGCACCTCCAGCACAGCCGAGCGCAATGCAGGCACAAAGGTCGATCCGGTCAGTTCACTTGCCATCTGCTTTGCCCGGCGGCTGCCGAAACGCGCTGCGAGAACAGAAGAGACATCGTTGAACGAGGATTTGCATTCACC
This sequence comes from Anderseniella sp., assembly GCA_033722845.1. Classification (GTDB taxonomy): domain Bacteria; phylum Pseudomonadota; class Alphaproteobacteria; order Rhizobiales; family Aestuariivirgaceae; genus Anderseniella. The sequence continues at coordinate 8,880 of JAWVYF010000056.1, forward strand.
CTTGATGGCTTCGGCCAATATGCCTTTCAGGTTGACCTTTGGCCGAACCTGAGCCTGCGATGTGGCATAACCGGACAGGCAATCGCGAAAGGCGAACACCTTCGGGTTGCCGGTGTCCTTCCACCAGTCTGCTTCCGACACCTGATTGCTTCTGCTGTTGCCAGGAGCAGGCTCGGCTTGCTTGACGGGTTGTTGCTGAACCGGTTGCTGCGGGGCGGGCGCGGCCTGTACAGGTTGCTGAGGTGATTCAGCCTGTGGCACCGCATCGGGAACGGTTGGTTGGGTGATGTTAATTGTACGTCCGTCAACAACGCTGGGCGTTTGCTGAGCAGGGATCTGGTTGGCAGCCGGACCACTGTTCTCATCACCATTCAGAATGGACATCACATTACGCGAGGGCGCAGGTTTGAACGTGCGCTCGACCGTTTCTGAAAATGCAGGCGCTGTCAGCGAAATCATCGCTGCGCTCAACACCGTCACTGTTACTCGTACGCGGGACATCAGAAGCCTCCCTGTTGGCTCCCAGCGTTCTCACCATTCACGCCAAAGCGGGCAACATCATGACGTGAAAGTGGTTACTGTTGCCAAAGGTGTTTATGCTTCAATACGTTACGTAATCGGCCACATATACCGCCGGTTGCGCGGGCAACCGGCGGATGAGTTTACATGTTGGGGTAGTTCGGTCCTTCTCCACCCTGGGGCACAGTCCAGTTGATGTTCTGTGCCGGGTCCTTGATATCGCAGGTCTTGCAGTGGACGCAGTTCTGGAAATTGATCTGGAACTGTGGTTTGCCGCTGTCATCCTGGACAAACTCGTACACACCCGCCGGGCAATACCGCTGCGAAGGCCCGGCAAATTCCGGGAGGTTCCTTGCGACCGGGATCGAGGCGTCTGTCAGCTTCAGGTGGGCCGGCTGGTTCTCGTCATGGTTGGTCGCCGAATAGGCCACATTGGTCAGCCGGTCGAAGGACAACACGCCATCCGGCTTGGGATAATCGATCGGTTTGAAGTCAGCTGCCTTGCCGGTGGATTCGGCATCTGTCTTGCCGTGCTTCATGGTGCCGAAGAACGAGAACCCGAAAAGCTGGTTGGTCCACATGTCGAGGCCACCCAGTGCCAGACCGCCCACCAGGCCCAGCTTCGACCACATCGGCTTCACGTTGCGCACCTTCTTGAGGTCGGCGGCAATCGGTGATTTCTCCCAGGCGGTCTGATATTCGCTCAACTCATCGCCCTGGCAGCCTTCACCAATGGCGGCAAAGGCAGCTTCGGCGGCCAGCATGCCGGACTTCATGGCATTGTGAGAGCCCTTGATGCGCGGGACGTTGACCATGCCGGCCGAACACCCGATCAGCACACCGCCGGGGAAAGACAGTTTCGGCACCGACTGATACCCGCCTTCGGTAATGGCGCGCGCGCCATAGGCGATGCGCCGGCCACCTTCGAGAACCTCGGCAATCATCGGGTGATGCTTGAAGCGCTGAAACTCCATGTACGGGAACAGGTGCGGATTTTCATAGTTCAGGTGCACCACGAAACCGATGGAAACCAGGTTGTCTTCCAGGTGGTACATGAAAGAGCCACCGCCGGTCTTTGTGTCCAGAGGCCAGCCCATGGTGTGGGTGACCTGGCTCTGGCGGTGGTTCTCCGGCTTGACCTCCCACAACTCCTTCATGCCAATGCCGAACTTCTGCGGGCTCTTGCCTTCAGACAGCTTGAACTTCTCGATCAGCACCTTGGCCAGCGACCCGCGCACACCTTCACCGATCATCACGTACTTGCCATGAAGCTCCATGCCCGGCTGATAGTCGGGACCGGGCTTGCCGTCCTTGCCAATTCCGAAGACGCCGGCGACGACACCCTTCACGGAGCCATCCTCGCGGTAGACCAGGTCCGAGCAGGCAAAGCCTGGATAGATTTCCACGCCCAACGCTTCGGCCTGTTCGGCGAGCCAGCGGCACACGTTGCCAAGTGACACAGCATAGTTGCCGTGGTTGTTCATCAAGGGCGGCATCATGAAATTGGGCAGGCGAAGCGCACCTGCCTGACCGAGCATGAAGAAGCGGTCTTCCTTGACTTCGGTGTTGAGCGGGGCGCCCTTTTCCTTCCAGTCGGGGATCAGTTCATTCAGCGCACATGGATCGATCACGGCTCCGGACAGAATGTGAGCGCCAACCTCGGAGCCCTTCTCCAGCACACAAACCGAGACATCGCTGCCAGTGTCAGCGGCAAGCTGTTTCAGACGGATCGCTGCCGACAGACCCGCCGGGCCTGCACCGACGATGACCACGTCATATTCCATGAATTCGCGTTCCATCGTGCCGTTCTCGCTCATGTGCCGTTATCTCCAGACTGCATCACTGCTTTTGCTTCATGTTGACACTCCTTATATTGAAGTTGCGGGCTTGGGCAAACAGGCCCAAAAACGTCATCGGCAGTTACAAAACGACGCGGGACAGCAAAGTTTGAGTTACGGATTTGCGGCAGACGCAGCCAAGGCGCTGAACTGGCTCGCGGCGATGGGGGCCGACGAGGCAATCGCTGGTGTGCCGTTCAACCGTTTCGACGAGTCGGCAGCGTTAAGCGCGGCGGCCAACCTGAACCCGGCCCCTGCACCCGCCGATCAACCGCGGCGCAGCCTCAACCACCGGCCATCAGCGCCCCCGGTAGCGCCGGCACCGCCGCGAAGCCCGGCACCGGCCGCAGTTGCAATACCGGCTGAAGAACTGGACGCCATGGCGAAATCGTGCGGCAGCCTCGATGATCTTGCCCGATTGCTGGACGGCTTCGATGCCTGCCCGCTCAAACGCACGGCAACGCAACTGTGCTTTGCCGATGGTCTGCCCGGCGCCCACCTGATGATTGTGGGCGAGGCACCGGGCCGCGACGAGGACGAACAAGGCCGGCCCTTCGTCGGCCGGTCAGGACAATTGCTGGACAAGATGCTCAATGCGGCCGGTTTTGACCGCAACAGCGATGAGCCCGCAAGCTCGGTGTTCATCACGAATGCCGTGTTCTGGCGCCCGCCCGGCAACCGCAACCCGTCAACGGCAGAACTGACGATGTGCCTGCCTTTCGTGCGCCGGGCAATCGAGCTTGCTGGCCCTCGTCTGATCATGACGGCAGGCAACATTCCCACCCAGGCATTGTTGGGCACATCGCAGGGAATCACACGGACGCGCGGCAGCTGGAAGCATCTGGAAATTGGCGGCCAAACCTACGACGTCCTGCCAACGCTGCACCCGTCTTACTTGTTGCGGTCCCCGGAAGCGAAACGACTGGCTTGGGCGGACCTGCTTGAGGTAAAAACCACCCTGACTTCCCGGTAAACTGGGGTTTTCCAAGCCTTGACCAAGGTGCCCATGCTTGAAAAAGTACAGGCAACTTGCACTAAGAGTCAGCTGTGAAAACCCCGCGTTAGCAAAATGGGTGCTTTAGTGGGATTGGAGTACGGTTAAAATTTTATACATATGTGTCAAATGTTTACTCCGATGCTCCGTAAGCGTTGCTTTGAATCGCAGCGACGCGGATACTGTAGAAGTACCTTTGACTGCCATCTTCCCCGGCGGACTTCGGAAGATGCGGTCGGCGACAAGAAATCAACCGGTGACCCCTCATGTCCAAGATAGACGAAACACGACCCTTCATCCCCGTCAGGATTGCGGTTTTGACCGTGTCCGACACCCGAACGCTGGAGAACGACAAGTCCG
>JAWVYF010000057.1:0-12339 GCA_033722845.1 Anderseniella sp.
GACGTCCGCGCCATCCAGCTTGCAAAGGCAGCACTTTATGCCGGTGTGCAGCTGCTGATGGACAAGCTCGACCTGAAGTCCGTCGACACGATCCGGCTGGCAGGCGCGTTCGGCAGCCATATCGACGTCAAGTATGCGATGATCCTCGGGCTTATACCGGATTGTGATCTCAAGCATGTTCACTCGGCGGGCAATGCAGCCGGTACGGGTGCGCGCATCGCGCTGCTCAACACCGAAGGCCGCGACGAAATCGAGAAGGTGGTCCGGCAAATCGAGAAGATCGAGACCGCTGTCGAGCCGATGTTCCAGCAGCACTTTGTCGAGGCCATGGCCATTCCGCACAAGACGGCGGGCTTCCCCAACCTGTCCACACAGGTGAACCTGCCGCAGGTGAAGGAACTGATCGCTGCCGGTGCCGATGGCGAGGGCCGCGAACGCCGCCGGCGGCGGCGGGGATAAGTCTCCTGACAGGGGCCACTTGCGCCCGCCCGCAAACCTGTCAGACTCTCGCCCTCAAGCGCACCGAACAATAACGGCCGGCATGGGAGGCCCGAGATCATGCCAAAGACGAAGGAAAAGGCAGAGCACTTCGCCCGCCTGCATGAGCGAGAGGACAAGGCGCTGATCCTGCCCAATGCGTGGGATGCAGGCTCTGCTCGCATGCTGGAGGCGATGGGATTTGAAGCCATCGCGACGACCAGCGCAGGCTATGCGTTCAGCCAGGGCAAGTGCGATTGGCCAGGCGAGGTCAGCCGCGACGAGGCGATGGCGCACTGCAAGGTGATGGTGAAGGCAACCACCCTGCCCGTCTCGGCTGATCTGGAGAACGGCTTTGGCCTGAGGCCCGACACAGTGGCCGAGACCATCCGGCAGGCAGGCGCGGCAGGGCTGGCAGGCTGCACCATCGAGGACACGTCCGGCAAGCACGATGCGCCGATCATCGACTTCCAGCATTCGGTGGAGCGGATATCGGCAGCAGTAGAAGCGCGCAACGCGCTGAAGCGGCCTTTCGTGCTGACCGCGCGGGCTGAGAATTTCCTGCATGGCAAACCGGATCTGGACGACACCATCTCGCGGCTGATCGCTTTTGAGGCGGCGGGGGCAGATGTGCTCTACGCGCCGGGACTGTCGAGCCTCGAACAGATCGAGAAGGTGTGCGAGGCAGTGACCAAACCCGTCAACGTGGTGGTTGGCACAGCCGCGTCGCATTTCTCGGTCGGCGATCTTGAAGGCGTTGGCGTCAAGCGCATCTCGATGGGCTCATCGTTTGCCCGCGCAGCACTTGGCGGCTTCCTGCAGGCCGCGCGCGAGGTGATGAACAAGGGAACCTTCGAATTCGCCCAATACGCAGCAAGCTTCAAGGAGATCGAAGGGCTGCTCAAACGCTGATCAGCTGGTGGCGGCCAGTGCGCGCTCGACATAGTCAAGCCGGTCCTGACCGTAGAACGGTTCTTCATCGACAAAGTAGGTGGGCGCACCAATAACGCCGCGAATGATGGCCTCGGTGCAGTTGCGCATCAGCTCGGCCTGGCTTGCTTCGCTCATGGCTTCGGCAATCAGCGCCTTGGGGTCGGCATACCCTGCCGCCTCGACCAGCTCTGCCACCACCTGCTCGTCGGCGATATCACGGTCATGGACCCACAACGCTTCCAGCACCTTGAGACTCAAACTATCCACATCGCCGGCCTCGCCGCGGTTCACGGCGTTCTGACCGGCAATGACAATGCCGGATGGCAGCTCGACCGGACCCATGTGATGCACCGGCTCACGCAGCAGCGGGATGCCGAGATGAGCCGCGGTGCGCAGGGCGTCTCGCATCGCGTAGTTGCGCAAGATGGCAGGGCGCTCGTCAAACGGAATTGCCCCGAGCGGCTTCATGGTGACCGACAGCAAGATGGGCCGGTGGATGATCTTGCGGTTGAAGGCCTTGGCGAGCGTGTTCAGCCGGGCGGCCCCCAGCAGGGTGAAGTTGGAGCGGGTGGAGTAGTAGTAGTCGATGGTTTTCATGACGATCATCCAGATAAACCAGGGTTGATGCAGAGCATCGCACGCCCGCATTGCGACCGGCAATCACCAACGTCACAGAAACCCCGCGGTGATCAGCATCTGCACGGCATAGCGGCCGGTCTTGGCCAGCGCCACGATGGTGACGAACAGCCAGAACGGTGTGCGCATCAGGCCTGCCACCACGGTCAGCGGGTCGCCCAGAAACGGGGTCCAGCTGAGCAGCAGGGACCACACGCCGTAGCGCGCATACCAGGCTTGCGCCCGGTCCAGTCCGGCCTCGAACCGCTTGAACCAGCCATAGTGACTGAGCCGCTCGGCGAAGCGTCCGATCAGCCAGTTGATGCACGAGCCAAGCGTGTTGCCGATGCTGGCCACGGCAAGCAGCACGAGCCAGGGCCGCTCGCCCTGGGTTTGCAGAAAGAGCAGCACCGCTTCCGACTGGGCCGGAAAAACGGTGGCAGCGATCAGGGCCGATGCAAACAGGGTGAGGAGGTCCAAGTGACAGTCCCGGTCAGAAGTCTGTCGGCGCGCCGCCCTCTTGCGTGCGCCGCGCAACGAAGGCTTCAAGTTCTTCCGCCACGGCCGGGTCGATGGCGGGGGCTTCGTAGGCGTCGAGCGCCTCGCGCATCAGCCGGTGTGCCTTGTCGCGTGTATCGGGCGAACCGGCCTGCTGCCATTGCTCGAAGTTGCGCCAGTCGGACAGAAGCGGAGAATAGAACGCAGTTTCATAGCGCGCCATGGTATGCGCACAGCCGAAGAAATGCCCGCCAGGGCCGACTTCGCGCATGGCATCAAGACCGAGCGCATCACGAGTCAAATCAAGGGGTTGCAGGAACGATTTGACCATCTGAATCAAATCGCAATCGAGCACGAACTTCTCGAAACCGGCAACAAGCCCGCCTTCCATCCAGCCTGCGCCATGCATGACAAGGTTGCCGCCACCCTGCGCCACGCCCCACAGCGAGAACACGCTTTCGTAAGCTGCCTGCGCATCAACGGCGTTGGCCGCACAGGTGTTGGAGGTGCGGTATGGCACCCCATAGCGCCGCGCCAGCTGGCCGCCAATGATGGCCGCCTTCATGTACTCCGGCGTGCCGAAGGCGGGCGCGCCGGACTTCATGTCGACGTTGGAGGTGAAGCCGCCATAGATGACGGGCGCACCGGGGCGCACGAGTTGCGTGAGCGCGATGCCGGCCAGCGCCTCGGCGTTCTGCTGCACCAGTGCACCAGCCACCGTGACCGGGGCCATGGCACCGGCCAGCGTGAACGGCGTAACGCACACGATCTGGCCAGCTGCCGACATCTCCATGATGCCTTGCAGCATCGGCAGGTCCATTTTCAGGGGCGAGTTGGTGTTGATGATGGTGAACAGCGATGGCTCGGTCTCGAATTGCGCGCGCGGCACACCGCGTGCGATGCGGGCAATCTCGATGCCGTCGCGGATGCGCTCCGGGCCCAGCGAGTAGGCATGGAACGGCTTGTCGGTCAGCGTCGCCATGTCCTTGAGCGCGACAAGGTGGCGGATGGAGGCGTGCACATCGATCGGCTCGACCGGATAGCCGGATACGAAGTCGATGCAGTTGAAGCGTTGGGCAAGTTTCAGGAAGCCGCGATAGTCTTCAAGGTTGCCGGGCCGGCGGCCGTGATCGAAGTCGGATGCATTGGGGGCCGAGCCCACGGTGCCGAAGGCAAGGTAGCCGTCGCCGATGCGAATGGTGTTGGCCGGGTTGCGGGCATGAAAGTCGAACGCGGCGGGCGCTGTTGCAATGGCGGCCTCCACTACGTCGGAGGGGATGCGCACCCGCTCGCCATCGACGCTGGCGCCGGCACGGGCAAACAGCTCGCGCGCTTCCGGCAACATCATGTCGATGCCGATATCCTGCAAGACCTCAAGCGAGGCCTGATGGATCGCTTCCAGCTCGTCATCGCTGATGAAGCGGGTTTGCTCGAAGCGCAGCCGCGCCTGCCCTTTTGCCTGCTGTGCAAGTGCCGGGGCCGAACCGGTTGAAGAGCCGCCGCGCCGGCCAGTGCGGCGGCGGGCCGGCAATGCTGTATCACTCATGCGCTCACCTGTGTGGCCGGGGCTTGCATCTTTTCACCTGCAATGTCTTCGTCCTGATCGATCTGCTCATACAGCCAGTCGTGGAACAGCCGGACCTTGGGCAACAGCTTGTCGGCGGACTTGCAGGCAAACGACCACCAGTGACGATGCGGCACAGAAAGCTCGAACGGTTGTACCAGGCGGCCACTGGCCAGTTCTTCACGGGCGAACGGACCGATGGTCATGGCAATGCCCTGACCTGCCACCGCAGCCTCCTGGGCCAGCAGATAGCTGTCGAAGGCAAGTGCGCTGGACAGCCTGATATCGGTGATGCCAGCGGCCTTGAGCCAGAGCCGCCAGTCTTCCTCGCCGGAATAGACATACAGAAGCCTGTGGCGAATGAGGTCGTCCGGGCTTTGCAGCGGCTCGCTGCGGGCAAGGTAATCCGGCGAGCACACCGGCTTCAGCACCGAGCGGAACAGGTTGGCGTAATGGTGGTCCGGATCGCGGTTGCGCGCCAGGATGATGCCGACATCGGCATTCTCCGGGTCGTAATCCCAATGGAAGTATGACGTTGAAAGGCGCACACGCATGTTCGGATGGCGGCGCTCAAAGTCATGCAGGCGCGGCAGCAGCCATTTCATGGCCACCGTGACATAAACCTGCACGGTCAGTTCGTTCTCGGACGCACGCGGGCGGATAACCTGCGTCTGGCTTTCGATCTGGTCGAACGCCTCACGCACCGCCGGGTAGTAAACCTGGCCTGGACCGGTCAGCTCTGCGCGCTTGCCGTCGCGCGAGAACAGGTCCACGCCGAGGATATCCTCAAGCAGCTTGATCTGGTGCGAAATTGCCGAACGGGTAATGCCAAGCTCATCGGCCGCCTTGCGGAAACTGCCCAGCCGGGCAGCCGCTTCAAACGCGGTCAGGGCGCGCAGTGGCGGTAGGTTTCGTCTAGCCAATGAAATTCACCCTGTCTTGCCGTTTATTGCCCACTATCACGGAAAACTGCGCTTATCCAGATCAAATGCGCCGTAAACACAAAACAACGTTGAATTTTTCTCACCCTACTTTGAAAACTATGCGCTAGGCAAAATGGCAAAGCCGCTGCACTGTCTTACAGAAACGATAGGGCGCGCAATCTGGAGTGAAATCCGCCATGTCTGCAGTGGAAGAAACGAGCCGGCGCCGGGGTGGGCGCGAAGCCAGAAAAGCGATCCGTTCACAGGCCATCCCGCGCGATGCCAGCCCGGTTCGTCCCGGCCTTGAGGCAGGACATTACAAGCCACTGCAGCAAGCCGATCTGGAGAAGATTCACCATGCCGCGCTGGACGTGCTGGAAAAGGTCGGCATGGCCAATTCCATTCCGTCCTGCGTCGAGGTGCTGGAAGCCAAGGGGTGCAAGCTGGGTGACGATGGGCGGCTGCGGTTTCCGCGCGCGCTGATCGAGGACACGCTGACCATTTGTGCCCGCCGGTTTCCGCTGCATGCGCGTGACCCCAAGCATGACCTGGAACCGTGGGGCTCAAAGGTGCACTTCGGCACGGCAGGCGCTGCCGTGCACATCGTCGAGCCGAAGACCGAGACCTACCGGGACTCATTGCTGGTCGATCTGTATGACGCAGCGCGCATTGTCGATACTTGCGAGCACATCCACTTCTATCAGCGCCCCGTGGTGGCGCGCGACATGGTGGAGCCCCGCGATCTGGACGTGAACACGCTGTATGCCTGCATCGCAGGCACAACCAAGCACGTCGGCACGTCGATGGTCGAACCGGACCACGTACGCGAATGCCTTGAAATGCTGCATATCGTTGCAGGTGGTGAAGACAAATGGCGCGAACGCCCGTTCGTCAGCCAGTCCAACTGCTTTGTTGTACCGCCGATGAAGTGGGCCGAAGACGCCTGCCGCTGCCTCGAGATGGCTGTGCATGGCGGGATGCCGGTACTGCTGCTGTCCGCCGCGCAGGCCGGTGCCACGTCTCCGGCAGCCCTTGCCGGCACGGTGGTGCAGGCCGTTGCCGAATGCCTTGCAGGGCTGGCTTACGTAAACGCACTGGTGCCCGGTGCGAAAGCGATCTGGGGCCCGTGGCCGTTCGTGTCGGACCTGCGGACGGGGGCGATGTCCGGCGGCTCGGGCGAGCAGGCGCTGATCTCTGCGGCCTGTGCCCAGATGGGGCAGTATTACGACCTGCCGACCGGGTCTGCCGCGGGCATGGCCGACGCCAAGCTGCCAGACATGCAGGCCGGTTGCGAGCATGGCGTCAACGCCGCGCTGACCGCCATGTCCGGCGTCAACATGCTGTACGAAGCAGCCGGGATGCATGCGTCACTGCTGGGCTTCTGCCTCGAGACGCTGTTCATCGACAACGACATGCTGGGTGCGGTGAACCGCAACGTGCGCGGCATCGAGGTGAATGACGAGACCCTGTCGGCAGAGGTGATTGCAGATGTCTGCCTCAATGGACCGGGCCATTATCTCGGTTCCGGCCAGACGCTGGACCTGATGCAGAAAGAGTACATCTACCCGCAAGTCGGCAACCGGATGAGCCCCAAGGAATGGAACGAGGCCGGCAAGCCGGACCTGATCGAGGTTGCGTCCCGGCGCAAGCACAAGGTGCTGTCTGGCTACTTCCCCGACTACCTGCCGGACGATGTGGACAAGGCCATCCGCGCCAACCACAAGATCCTGCTCGACAGGTCTCTCATGCAGCCTGGTCACAAGCGGTTTGCCTGACGTATCCGATATCGAGGCTGAGATCCGGGCGGCTTCATTTGAGCCGCTCGGGTGGCTGTCCGCTTCCCGGGATGAAGATTTCGGCGGCGCCACCTTGCTGCTGGTCGGCAATGCCGGAGCTGCCATGTTCGAACGGTTTGCGGCTGAGCGTGATCCTGAACGTGACACCATGGATGACTGGACACGCGAGGCGCTTTCGCCGCTTGCGGCAAGCCTTGGCGCACGGGCCGTGTTTCCATTCGATGAGCCGCACCCGCCCTTTCTGCGCTGGGCAAAGGCTGCCAACGCCGGCTTCACCTCGCCGCTTGGCCTCAACATCCGCCCTGACTTTGGTTTGTGGCATGCGTTTCGCGCAGGCTTCATCTTCGACCGGGAAATCGCCTTTCCATCCCCTGCCCCGCAAGCCTCACCCTGTCAGACTTGCGCGGACAAGCCCTGCCTTTCAGCCTGCCCGGTGAATGCGTTTTCCGGCACCGCTTATGATGTTCAAGCCTGCGCCGAGCATCTCGCCTCGCCACAAGGTGCACCGTGCCGCGAAACAACCTGCCTGGCACGTCTTGCATGCCCGGTGGCGCCCGGTTATCGCTACGCGCCCGGCCAGATGCACTTTCACATGGTCGCTTTCATGCAAGCGCGCGGAGTCGATCCGGCACAATTTGACTGACAAGAGGTTGCCCATCACATGTACGACCACATCCGCAACAAGCTTACCGCAGGCGATCTCGTCATTCTGGACGGCGGCACCGGCACCGACATCCAGCGCCGTGGCGTGAAGATGGACTCCGAGGTCTGGTGTGCCGAGGCAAACCTGACCCATCCCGACGTGGTGCGTTCGGTGCATGAAGACTACATCAAGGCAGGCGCTGACGTGATCACCGCCAACACCTATGCCTCATCGCCGCTGATGTTCCATGCCCGCGGACGCACCGACCTGATTGAGGTGGATACCGCTGCCATGCGCGAGGCGCGCGCTGCGGCAGATGCCGCCGGGCGGCCGGTTGCCGTGGCAGGATCAATTTCGGTGATGCGCCCGCATGTGGCAGGCACGGACCGGTTTGACGCAGACATTGCCTATGACGAAGCGCAGATGCGCGCGCTCTACCGGAAGAAGGCGGAAAACCTGAAAGCCTGCGGGGCTGACCTGCTCGTTCTGGAGATGATGCGCGACAGCAAGTTCTCGGCCTGGGCGACGGATGCAGCCATTGATACCGGGCTGCCGGTGTGGGTGGGCATTGCAGTGGAGCGCAATGCGCAAGGTGGCCTGAGCGGCGTCAACCACCCGGAAGAAGAACTGGGCGCGCTTGTAAAGACGCTGACGGCGCGCAAGCCAGATGCCTGCCTCGTCATGCACTCGCCCATCGACACGATCCTCGAGGCGCTCGACATCATCAAGGCCAACTGGTCCGGCATCGCAGGCACCTATCCGGAGGCCGGCGAGTTCCGCATGCCCGACTGGGAGTTTGTCGACGTAGACCCCGCAGAGTTTGCCAGCGCCGCACATGACTGGCGCACCGCAGGCGCACAGATCATCGGTGGCTGCTGCGGCATCAACCCGGATCACATTGCTGCGCTTTCGAAAGACCTCGCCGCATGAGCCACTACAAGGGAAGTTGCCTGTGCGGCGGCGTGACGTTCGAGATTGATGGTGACGTTCGCGACGTGCTGGCATGTCACTGCATCCAGTGCCGCAAGACGACCGGCAACTACATGAGCGCCACCGCGTGCGAGAAGGAACAGCTCAGGCTGACCTCCGATGAGACGCTCGCCTGGTACGAATCCACGCCGGGCCACAAACGCGGTTTCTGCAACCGGTGCGGATCAAGCCTTTTCTGGCAGCCGGATGACCGAAACTACCTGGCCATTTGTGCCGGCACCATCGACGGCAAACTCGGCAAGAAGCTTGCAGGTCACATCTACTGTGACTTTGCCGGCGACTACTACGAGATATCAGGCGGCGATTTTCAGAAGGGCGAGCGATAGAGGCCCTGCCCTCAATAGCCGTCCAGCTCGCCGTTGATCACGTAGCGCAGAATGTCGACGACCTGTTGCGGGGTTTCTGTAACAGCGAGTGCGGCGGCATCGACTTCCTTCAGGGCGTGCTGGTGGTCGGCCCCGTGCATGATGATGACCGACTTGCCGAGGGCTGACGCATAGCCTGCATCAAACGCCGCGTTCCACTGCTTGTACTTGTCGCCGAAGCGGACCACCACAATGTCGGCCTTCTCGATCAGCGTGCGGGTGCGGATGGCGTTGACATTGGCGCCCTTGTTGTCGTGCCAGAACTTGTTGGGCTCTTCACCCAGAATGGCAACGCCGCAGTCATCAGACGCGGGATGGTTGGTGACAGGCGCGGAGAAGCTGACCGGCAGCCCGGCCTTCTCGACGCCGGCGCGCAGCTCATCGCGCCAGTCGGTGTGAATCTCGCCAGAAAGATAGACGTTCCAGGTCATGTGCCGGGCTCCAGTTCGCAGACGTTGAGGATATGGGCCGGGTATAGCGGCTCACAAGCGGCGATCAAACCCGTATAGCGGAATGTTCAGACCAGAGCGTCCAGCGTCGTTGCCAGGTCGCCATAGCCCGTAAAACGGTATTCGTACTCCAGACCCAACATGTCTGCGGCCTGGCGTGCGAGTTCCTGCAGGCGGTCGTCTTCGGTCTGGGCGAGGTAAACAACCTTGGTGTAGTTGGCGAACATCATGTCCTTCAGTTCGGGATGCCGGTCCAGCCCGAAGCCTTTCCAGACAAGGGTCTCGAAATGGCGGGCCAGATAGTCGGTCAGGTAGAAGGCGGAAATTTCGTCTTCGTGGGCTTGCCAGGCTTCATTACCTGAAAAGAACGAATAGCAATGGGGCCCGTCAATGCGCTGCACGGCTTCCGCCTCGATGACCTTGTCCAGCAGGCCGCCGGTGCCGCAGTCGCCGTAGGCCACGAAAATCTCGCGATACCGGCCGGTGTCGCGCGCCTTGTGAATGGCCTCGCGCACGCCATCGGGGATCTTTTCTGGCGTGTTGTGCCAGATGGCCGGCAGACACTGGATGTCGAGATGGCGCCAGCCATTGGTTTCGACCAGGGCAATCAATTCGCGCGCAAGCGCACCGCACGCAATGACCAGCACATCGCCTGCACCTTTGCGGAACTCGAAACTGTCTTCCGGCGGCAATTCGTTCATGGGACGCATCATACGCCAGCCGCTGCGCACCAGTCATGCCCGAAAACGGCAACCGCCACCGGATTTCTCCGGCGGCGGTGCAGGTGGGGATCAGGTCGCGTGCTTAGTAGCCGTGACGGTCCATGCAGCGGTCGAACCTCCAGGTGTGCCAGCCCCAGCGGCGGGCGCACTTGCGCGAGATGCGCTTGTAGCGGCCGTGGCCGTAGTAGCCGTGGCCATAGTGACCGTAGTGGCCGTGGGCGTGGGCGGCGGCACCGAATGCAGCGGCGGTGCCCAGGCCCAGGAAGAAGGCGCCCTTCTTGGACAGGGCGTTTGCAGGCGATGCCATGGAAGCAGCGATGGTGACGGCTGCGATGGCGGCGATGGCGGTGTTGCGGATGGTGGTCATTGTCGTGTTCCTCTTCGTGTTGCTGTCTGCGTTTTGCGTCAATCGGGCGGGGTGTGTGTCCCGTCTGTTTCGATGAGGACAACATGACAGAAGCGTAATGAGGCCGATGTGCAGTCCGTCACAAAGCGGAACAGCCAATTCAAGGAGCAACGCAACGTGCATTGAAAAACCCGCCGCGGCGCGACTGGCCGGGCGGGTTTGAGCGGTTGTGGCAGCCGGCCTGAAGCCGGCCGGCAGGATCAGACCTGATTGTGCTTGCGCGCCATGAATTCCTTGGCGGTTTCCACAGCCACGGCAGCATCACGGCAGTAGGCATCTGCGCCAATGGCCGTCGCAAACTCTTCGTTGAGCGGCGCACCGCCAACCAGCACGACATAATCGTCGCGCATGCCCTTTTCTTTCAGGGTGTCGATGACGACCTTCATGTAGGGCATGGTGGTGGTCAGCAGCGCCGACATGCCGAGAATATCCGGCTGATGCTCTTCGATGGCTGCGAGATAGTTCTCCACCGGGTTGTTGATGCCGATATTGATGACCTCGAAGCCGGCACCTTCCATCATCATGGCAACCAGGTTCTTGCCGATGTCATGGATGTCGCCCTTGACGGTGCCAATCACCATCTTGCCGACACGCGGCGCACCGGTTTCGGCCAGCAGCGGCTTCAGGATGGCCATGCCGGCCTTCATGGCATTGGCGGCAAGCAGCACTTCCGGCACGAAAAGGATGCCATCGCGGAAGTCGATCCCAACGATGCGCATGCCTTCAACAAGGCCTTCGGTCAGAATTTTGTAAGGGGTCCAGCCGCGCTCCAACAAAATGTTGACGCCCTCTTCGATCTCTTCCTTGAGACCATCGTAGAGGTCGTCGTGCATCTGCTGCACGAGTTCATCGTCATCCAGTGACCGCAGATCAAGATCGTCGTCGCTCATTCGCAAACTCCATGAAGGCGCGAGCCGGATTGGTTTCCTCGTTGGTTTTTAGCCTGTTTCTCCAGTCATTCAACGTATTCTTAGCGACATCAACATGCCTGAATGCGACCGGAACCGATTGCATGGTATGTATCGGCTTGCGATCACTGGTTGTGACGTGTAATGACTAAAGCATCAAATTCAATGCTCCGCATATGACAACCCTCTCTACTGCCAAGGTTTTTCCCGCATGAGCAACTTTCCCGTTGAAGGCGTTCGCGCCCAGTTTCCAGCTCTATCCCTGACCGACAACGGAAACCCTCGGATCTACTTTGACAACCCGGCCGGCACGCAGGTTCCGCAGAAGGTCATAGACCGCACTGTGCAAGCAATGATCGAGCAGAACGCCAACCTGGGTGGGTATTTCGTCACCAGCCAAAAGGCACAGGAACTGGTCGACCGGGCGCGGATTGCTGCAGCCCAGTTCTACAATGCGCCATCGCCGTCGGACATCATGTTCGGGGCCAACATGACCACCATGACGCTGGCCATGTCGCGCAACCTGCAGAAGTCGCTGGGCATCTCGGAAGGTGACGAGATCGTGCTGTCGCGGATGGATCATGACGCCAACGTGGCGCCGTGGATGCACGTGGCATCCGACACCGGTGCCACCATCAAGTGGCTCGACTTCGACCCCGAGACGTTCGAGTTTGCCGATGATGCGCTCGACAAGGTCCTCACTGACAAGACCAGGATCGTGGCGCTAGGCCACGCCTCCAACTGCACGGGCACCATCAATGATGTGGCCGGCATATGCCGTAAAGCACGCGCAGCCGGTGCGATTAGCTTCGTGGATGCGGTGCAATCTGCGCCGCACATACCGATTGACGTGCAAACCATCGGCTGTGATTTCCTGGTGTCGTCCGCCTACAAGTGGTTCGGCCCGCATATGGGACTGATGTATGGCCGCCGCCAGGTGATGGAAAAGCTGTACTCCTACAACGTACGGCCCGCGCTGGAATATGGCCCGCCCGGCGCGTTTGAAACCGGTACGTCGCCACGCGAAACGCTGGCCGCCATGCTGGGTGC
>JAWVYF010000058.1:0-12296 GCA_033722845.1 Anderseniella sp.
ATCGAGGATGGTTGCCCGCAAGCCCTCGGGCAATGGCTCGCCGGTCACGACCGAAGCCACCGTTGCGCCATCAAGCCTTGAATAGAGTACGCGGTGATCGAAGCTCGCCGGATTGCCGATGTCGCCCACCGGTCGCGGAAAGTGTGTATCCAGCATCAAAACGCCCAGGACGGGTTCGCTGCCGGACTTGGGCATCAGGTGGCTCAGAACGCGCGGTAGGTGACGATCGTGTACGTGTCCTTCACGCCGGGGATCGAATGGACCTTCTGGTTAATGAAGTGCCCAACATCGTCGCCATCTTCGAGGTAGAACTTAACGAGCAGGTCCCAGCCGCCTGCGGTCGAATAGATTTCCGAGGCGATTTCGGCATCGGCCAGTTCGGTCGCGACCTGATAGGCCTTGCCGAGTTCACACTTGATCTGGACGAAAAACGCTTTCATGGCGGCGGGCCTCATGCAGCTTGAGCAAATCGCTGTTGACGAGGCTCATTAGTGTCCGATGCGGGGCCGTGCGGTCAAGTCCCGGCAACCCTTTACCGGGCTGTTCCAGTTTGATTCAAGGTTTAGAAGAAGGCTTGAAAAAGTCTGCATGAATCCGCGCTAGACCGGTTTTCGCCTGCCGCGCAGGACGGCGACCGGTGTCTGGCGTCGGCTTTGCTCCTTCTCCCCATCAGGAGCAACGCCGCACGCCAGGGCCACTTGGCGGCAGGCCCTGGTGTATTCACAGGCGCACGACAGAACCGCCGCCCGGCCAACAGGTTGGTTGAAGCGGAGAGAGCAGCAGCCGGGCGCTCCCATGCAGACGGGAGTGCCCGGTTTGCGTTTACGGCATATGGCTCATGCAGTTTATGGCTGTCGGGATTTGCTTTTGGCGATATAGGCTCGCCAAAGCATCATTCGCGGCAGCGGGCAGGGCCATGAACACGCCGGATCGCAAACCACTTATCGGCAATGCCGCTGGCATTGTGTGCATGCTGTTGTGGGCAGCAAACTTTCCGCTGGCCGTGTCCGTGCTCAAACACTGGGATGCGCTGGCGTTCGCGCCGGTCCGGCTGATGCTGGCGGGGCTTACCGTCCTGATTTTCACTGCCCTGGCGGGCCAACTGGGCGCAGCGCGTCAACTGCTGGCCGAAAGCCGGTTCGTATTTGCCTCATTGGTGTTTGGAGTGTCGGCGCTTTTGTTCATCTCCGCTCAGGCGCGGGTGGATGCGGTGTCTGCCGCGGTGGTTGTTTCGTCGATGCCGATCTGGTCGGCCTTGCTGGGCTGGCTTGACGGCAGCGAGAAACCCGGCTTGCGCTTGCTTGTGGCGCTCGTGCTGACGGTTGCGGGCGGGGTGCTCACGAGCCTTGTCTCGGCTCAAGGGTCCGGCTCGGAAGGCTCGTGGACCGGCATCGGGCTGATGCTCGGTGCGGTGATCTTTTACGTCTGGTACAGCCGCGACATGGTGCTGCGATATGCGCACTATCCGGACATCGCCAAGACCTCTGCCAGCATGTTGCTGGCGTCGCTTCCCGCGTTTGCTGTTCTGGCCGGTGCCTTTGCACTGGGTCATGATCTGCGGGCTGATTTTTCAACGCCTGTCCTGGTCGAGATCGTTCTGCTGGTGTGTGTGGCAATCGCCGGCTCGGCGGTGTTGTGGCTGTGGACAGGCCGCATGATTGGCGTCACCGTGGCGGCAATGCATCACAACATGGTGCCGTTTTACGTTATCGTGCTGGCCGCCCTTGGCGGTGCTGTCGTCACCGGCCAACACGTAATGGGTGCGCTGCTGGTGGTCGCAGGTGCGGCCATCGCCCAGTTGCGTCCGCGCGAGCGCAAAGCCGGCGTCACTCAACCGGTGCCGGCCGGGCGCAAGACACGCGAAGAACCGCTGCGCTGACAGCCACCTTCAGACCGCCGGGCCCGGCACGGCGGGCGACACAGCGTCCGGGTTGGCGACCTCGTTGAAGATCCAGTCCCTGAACGCGGCTATGGCAGGTTCGTCTTTGCGGGGCTCCAGACTGATCACATAGAACGAGAAGTCGGCCTTGAGTTTCAGGTCAAACGGCATCACCAGCCGGCCCGCACGGATGTCCGGCTCGGCAAGGCAGGTGCGGCCCAGCACCACGCCACCGCCGCCGATGGCTGCGTCGAGCGCATGATCGGCAACGTTGAAGTGCAGACCGGATGCGGCCGGGTCGACCTTTGTCGCGCCTGCCTCTTCAAGCCAGTCACTCCAGTTCTTCAGCATGAATACGCCGAGGTGGGTGTCGTCATGGATCAGGGTATGATTGGCGAGGTCATCCGGCGTGCGGATGGCATTAGGCCCTTCCAGCAGCGCAGGTGAGCACATCGGCGTCACGAATTCGTCCATCAGCTTGACCGAGTGATAGCCGGGGTAGTCGCCCGGTCCAAACCGGATAGCGATGTCGATGTCGTCCACAGACAGGTCAGACTTGCCGACCGATGCGGACATCCGGGCATCAATGCCCGAATTGAGGGCGATGAACCGGTATAGCCGTGGCGACAGCCATTTGGCGGTGAAGGCGGGGCCTGCTGCGATGGTGAGCACGTTTGATTGCTGCCGGCGGCGCAACTGGCGCATCGTGCGGTGCATCTGCTCGAACGCTTCGTGGATGCCGGGCCGGATCAACCTGCCATGTTCGGTCAGCTCCACTGCCCGGTTGAGCCGGTTGAACAGTTTGATTCCGAGGTGATCCTCAAGTTGGCGGATCTGGTAGCTGAGTGCGGCGGGCGTGACCGCCAGCTCATTGGCGGCGGCCTGGAAGCTCATCAGCCGGGAGGCGGCCTCGAAGGCGCGCAATGCGGTCAGCGGGGGCAATCGGTCAGGCATGTTTCACACAAAAATTATTTAACTGAGTACAGAGGATAACTCGTTTGCCGTGCTTAATGGAAGCCCCTATGTTGGGTTCAGTCGAGATTGAGTAACGCGCTTTACCGCCTGGTGCGGATAAGTTGAAATGATAAAAAAACAAAGGAAAACAGTGTTATGAGCAGGTTCTCAACGTCTGTCGATGTGGATGTCATCGATCATTTCGTCCGTAAGGCCCATATTGAACGCTCGCTGGCGTTTTCTGCAGCTGGCCGGCTGGCTGTCGACAGTGTAAAGAATATCTTTTCTCACGACGGTGCTGACGAGGTGGCTGGAAGCCGCTGCTGAAGCTTTGAAAGGCAGCACAGGCCGGGTTATTCCTCCCTGACCCAGGCCCAGACTGACCCGCTCGCGCCCGGCCCCGGCGCGGGCGGGTTTTCATTTGCGCAGATTTCTGGCGGCTTCAGGCCAGCGCGTTGGCGGCGCGCGCAAGGCGCTCCAGGCCCTTGGTGATGTCGCTGTCGCGTGCGGCAACCGATAGCCGTATGCAGCCCGGTGCGCCAAATGCCGAACCCGGCACGGTTGCCACGTGATACTCTTCCAGCAGCCAGTGGCAGAACTCGGTGTCCGTCTCGATGCGGGCGTTGCCTGCGGTCTTGCCGATGAGGCCGGAGATATCGGCCAGCACGTAAAAGGTAGCAGGCGGTGCGGAAACGCTGATGCCCTTGATGCCCTTCAGCATGGCAACGGCCAGGTCGCGGCGGCGCTTGTAGCTGGAGCGCATCTGCGCAACCTCGTCGCGCGGGCCGGTGATGGCGGCCAGTGCGCCAGCCTGTGCAAAGGCGTTGCCGCCTGCGGTAAACGTGCCCTGTACCTTGGCGATGGCCTTGGCGACAGGTTCGGGGGCAGCGGCATAGCCCACCCGCCAGCCGGTCATGGCAAAGCCCTTCGATACGCCGTTGATGGTAATGGTGCGCTCGAACATGCCGGGCAGGGAGGCCATCGAGACCGGCGGGTCCTCGAACCAGATGTACTCGTAGATCTCGTCCGACATGATCATGCAACGCGGATGGTCCTTGATCAGGTCTGCCAGTGCTTCCAGTTCGGCGCGCGTCCAGACCGCGCCAGACGGGTTGGAGGGCGAGTTCAGCATGATCAGCTTGGTGCGCTCGTTGATTGCCCCGGCAATCTTGTCCAGCGGAGCCTTGAAGCCGTCTTCCGGCCCGCCTGCCACCACCACCGGGGTGCCGCCGGCCATCTCCACGATGCCCTGATAGGCGTTCCAGAACGGGGCCAGCAGGATGACCTCATCACCTGCGTCCAGCGTGGCGAAACAGGTGTTGGTAATGGCCTGCTTGGCGCCGTTTGCGAGCACCACATTTTCCGCCGCCGCCGGAATGCCGTTTTCCTGTGACAGCTTGGCGGCAATGGCGGTGCGCAGTTCGGCGATACCTGCCACTGGTACGTAGTGGGTCTGGCCCGAATTCATCGCATCGGTTGCGGCCTGCCGAATCAGCTCCGGCGTGTCAAAATCTGGTTCACCAATGGTGAGCGAGATAACGTCGGCTCCAGCCGCCCTCAGCTCGCGCGCCTTGCCAGCCATGGCAAGGATGGCACCTTCGGCAATGCCGGAGGTACGGGCCGAAAGTGAGTTTGTCGGGTCAAAGGCGGTCATGGCCGGCTCCGTGACGGGGCTTGAGTGTCGGGTGAGTTGCTATGCCACAAAGCCCGCCGGTCCGAAAAGGGGAATTGGGGAACATGCGGCAGTTGCGCCTGATCTTGGCTGTTCTTGGTGGCAGCGCCGTGCTGTCGGCTTGTGCGGCAGAGAAGCCGCGGCTTGCAACGGTCAACACCAACCCGTCACCCTATGCCTCTGGCAAGATCCACACCGAACCGTTGTATTACAATGGCAAGACCTACCAGGTGCGCATGCAGCACCGTGTTTCGGATGGCGTTTTCCTTGTCAACGTATCCGCACCGGGCAGGCGGCTTGGCACCACGTCCGGCGACAGCCAGATCGTGTCCGAGGTGGGCCGCAATGCGGTCAACCATTTTGCCTGTCCCGACAGCCAGCGCGCCCGCGTTCAACCCGGCAGCGCCCAGCCTGCGGCCAATCAGGGCTGGGACATGCGGGTGACATGCGGGTGAGTTATGTCGCCATGGGCCATCCCAACTTGATTTAGCTGGCCGCAAACGACATTGTCTTCACAGGGGGAACTTGTTTCGATTCCACCTTGGAGGATGTCCATGAAAATGCGGATCTTGGCGGCTGCGTCGGTGGCCTTGGTAGCGGTAGCGCTGGCTGGGCCGGCCGCTGAGGCAAAGTCCAGTTGTCAGAACACCGGCAGTTTTGACCGCTGGCTTGGCAACTTCAAGCAGCAGGCGGTCAATGCCGGCATCTCCAGCCGTGTGGTCAACGCGGCCCTTTCCGGTGTGAAGTTCAACCCGAACATCATCAAGAAGGATCGCGCCCAGGTCATCTTCTCCGATGACTGGCTGACCTTTGCCGGCAAGCTCGTGTCGGCCAACAGGCTCAAGACGGGGGCCGCAAAGCTCAAGTCAAATGCCAGCCTGTTCAACCGCATTGAAAAGACGTACGGCGTACCGGGTGAGGTCATCGCGGCGTTCTGGGCGCTGGAAACCGATTTCGGCGGGTTCATGGGCAATGACTCGACCATCGCTTCGCTGGCCACGCTGGCCTATGACTGCCGCCGGCCGGAAAAGTTCACGAGGGAACTGCTGGCCGCACTCACGCTGGTGCAGAAGGGCGATCTGGACCTGGCAGACATGAAGGGTGCGTGGGCAGGCGAACTTGGCCAGCTGCAGTTTTTGCCGTCTTACTATGACAAGCACGCAGTGGATTTTGACGGCGACAACCATCGCAACATGATCAAGTCGAGTGCCGATGCGCTGGCGTCTGCTGCCAACTACATGAAGTACCTCGGCTGGCAGGCCGGTCAGCCGTGGCTTGAAGAGGTCGAGGTGCCGGACCAGTTGCCGTGGGAGCAGGCGGACGTGACCATCAAGCACCCCCGCTCGCAGTGGGCCAAGTGGGGCGTGAAGAAGCGCGGCGGCGGCAAGTTGAGGGCAGACAATCTGCCTGCCTCGCTGATCTTGCCGATGGGCAAGAACGGTCCGGCCTTCCTGGGCTATCCCAATTTTGATGCGTATCTGACGTGGAACGAGTCGCTCACCTATTCGCTGACAGCGGCCTATCTCGGTACCCGCTTTGCCGGGGCGCCAAAGGTGTCTGCGGGGCGCGGAGCGGTCGATCCGCTGAGCATCGATGACATCAAGTCGGTGCAGCGCGGGCTGGAGCGCGCCGGATATGACGTCGGCGGTGCCGATGGCGTGATGGGCGCCAAGACGCGCGCTGCCGTCAGGGCCATGCAGCTCAAGCTCGGCTATCCGGCAGACGGCTACCCCACGAAAAGCTTCATCAGCAAGGTGCGCTAGGACGCGCGCTTGAACAGCCGCCCAAGCAGGCCGGGGGAGGTTGCTGCCTTTTGCGGGTCATGGGTGACCTGACGGACCGCAACAGGCAGCCAGTCGCTGTCATGGTCCTGAACCACAAGCCAGGCCGGGCCGTTGCCGCAGGCGTCTGCCGCCTGCTTGAGCAGTGCGTGGAACTCGGTTGCCACCTTTAGCCGGGCAAGGTCCTGCGCGATCAGGTCATCAGGCTGGTTGATCGGGTTGAGCCCGTTGGTGGCGCGCTTGAAACTGTCCAGTCCCTGCAGTTCCAGCATCTGCGGGCTGGCGGCAGGCACCTCGTGAGGCCATCGGGTCAGGCCGGCGCACATGTCATTGAGGGCCGCGACCGAAGTATCCGTCTCGCTGAACGAGCCGTCAGGCATGGGGCAGAAGCAGGCCTTCCACACGTAGTGGTCCTCGATACCGCGGCGCAAGGTTACAAGTGCGGCCGCAGTTTGTGTAGCTTTGCCTTGCAGGCCTGATATTGCGGATTTCAACCACTCGCTGGCCGGTTCATTCGAGGCAGAAAAGTCTTCGCCCAGTACGGGGTGAAAGCGGCGGCTGCGGCAGAACAGCATCAGCTCGCCGATGGTTTCCCGCGCCTGTTCAAAATCTCCTGCCCGCATCATCGCGCCGACGGAACGTGAGACGTCTTCGCGCACCGCGGTCCAGGTATCTGCGTCAAGCATCTGCATGGGCGTAAGTCTCCCTCCCGTACGCACATCCCGCGCATGAATGCCACACCGGCGGTTACCATTGTCTGGCACAAGCCATTCAAATTTGAAGGAAACGCAGGTTCAGCCCAGTTCGAGCAGGGTGATTTCCGGCGGCATGCCGAAGCGAACCGGCAGGATGGAACAGCCTAACCCACCCGATACGACCAGGTGGCGGCCATCCTCGATAATATGGCCCCAGGCAAACCGGTTCCCGAAGGACGAGGGCACGATGGGCGAGTACCCGAACAGGCGGACCTGGCCGCCATGGGTATGCCCCGACAGGGTCAGGGACACCCGATCCGGCATGTTGATAAACAGGTCCGGCTCGTGCGCCATGTGAATGATGGGTGCGTCATCGGTTACTTTCTTCACCGTGCCTTCGATGTCGTCGCGGCCGTAGAACACGCCGGGCCGGCGCGTCTTGACGGCAACCAGCGAGTCGGTGCCGGACAACCAGAAGGGGCGGCCGTCCTTCTCCAGTCGCGTCACATCGTTCACCAGCATGCGAATGCCGGCTTCGGTGAATGCCTGTTCGGTCAGGGTGGGGCCTTTCATGCGCTTTTGCGCCTTCTCGTCGTCCCACCAGTCGTGATTGCCGTTGATTGAATACGTGCCAAGCGGAGCTGACAATGCGGTGCACGCACGCGCAACGGTGTCCACCTTGATGCGCTTCGTCACGAAACGGTTGCTTGCGGTGTAGTCGCCCAGCAACAGAAACAGGTCCGGTTCCAGCCGGTTGGCCGTGTCTATGATGTTCTGCCAGCGCGACAGCGGCATGTAGGGCTCGCCCAGGTGCGGATCGGCCAGGCAGACGATCTTCAGCTTCAGGCCAGGCGTCCACCTGGGTGGGGTGAAGGCATAACGCTGGATGCGCAGCCGGAAGCCGGGCTCAATGGCAAAGGCATACCCTGTCAGGGCAGCACCTGACAGGGCGAGTCCCCCCAGCCATTTCAGAAATCCGCGACGTGTCATGTAAAACCTCTGGCCCGACCCTATGCAGTGGCCTGTGATTCATGCAACTGGTGCTATGGTCGTGGCGTTAGATGAGTGTGCGCAAACAGGGGCGGTCAACGTGAACTTCACCAAACTAGAGTGGCTTTGGGCGCAGTTTCGGCGACAGCTGATTTACCGGGCCATCATCATCGGCCTCATGTCTCTGGTAGCAGCCTTTCTTGGCATTTTGCTGGACAGCTACGTGCCGGAGGAGTGGACGTTTGAGCTCGGGGCCTCGGCGGTGGACAGCCTGCTGTCGATCATCGCGTCAAGCATGCTGGCGGTTACCACCTTTTCACTGTCAACGGTGGTGGCTGCCTATTCATCCGCAACTTCGACCGCGACACCGCGCGCCACCAATTTGCTGCTCGACGACACTGTTACGCAGAACATGCTGGCGACCTTCATTGGCGCATTCATCTATGCAATCGTGAGCATCATTCTGCTGAAGGCCGGTATCTATGGCAGTTCCGGCAGGCTGGTCCTGTTTGTGGTCACCATTCTGGTGATTGGGCTGATCGTGCTCATGCTGGTCCGCTGGATCGATTTCCTGATGCGGTTTGGCCGGCTCGGCAATGTGCTGGACCGGATCGAGGACAAGGCGATCGAGACAATGAAGGCGCTGCGCAAGAAGCCCTGTCTCGGTGGCGGGTGTTATGAAGGCGATCCCGGCCGCAAGCCCCCCGGCACAACGGCTGTGCTGGCCCGCAGCACCGGATACGTGCAGTTTATCGACATGGAAGCGCTGTCCGAGGTTGCCGGGCAGGACGGCGAGATAACCGTGGCTGCGCTGCCGGGCTCCTTCATTTCGCTCGGCAGCAGGTTGGCTTACGTCACCGGAGACGTCGATGAAGACAGGGTACAGGCGATCTGCAAGGCTTTCGTGACCGGTGGCCGGCGGACGTTCGATCAGGATCCGCGACTGTCACTCATTACCATGTCGGAGGTCGCGTCACGGGCGCTGTCGCCTGCCGTCAACGATCCCGGTACGGCCATCGAAGTGCTGTCCCGCCACGTCCGCATTTTCACGAGTTGGCATGAGGCAGGCGAGGCGGATGAACCTTACTATTCGAATGTCCGCGTGACGGCTGTCTCCATCGACGACATGTTCGACGATGCCTTCCTCGCCGTTGGCCGTGATGGAGCCGGCCACATCGAGGTTGTCATTCGCATGATGAAGTCGCTCATGGCAT
This sequence comes from Anderseniella sp., assembly GCA_033722845.1. GTDB lineage: Bacteria > Pseudomonadota > Alphaproteobacteria > Rhizobiales > Aestuariivirgaceae > Anderseniella. Next base: position 9,186 of record JAWVYF010000058.1, read on the forward strand.
TGGCCGATTGCGGTCAACCTGCCTTTGAGGAACCGGCGAAACGGCAAATGAAGTTGCTGGTCGAGCGTGCAATGTCGGCATTGCCTGCGGTTCCGGACAGGCAGGCTCTGGCGGACCTGGCCAAAAAGGCCGGTATCAAGCTAACCGCAGCGCAAAAGAAGGCTGCCGGTCTTTAGCGGCCCTTCCAGACCGGATCGCGCTTTTCGGCAAAGGCCTTCGCGCCCTCAAGCTGATCTTCGGACGCATAAAGCTTCGAGATCGTCGGCAAGCCACGCCGGTTGAGCAGTGCAAGCGCTTCCTTGTCATTCAGGTGATGGGTGCGCTCCAGCACTTCCTTGATTGCCGCGTAGACCAATGGCGGGCCACCGGCCAGCGTTTCGGCCACCTCGCGGGCGCGGGTCATCAGGTCTGCTGCCGGCACCACCTCGTTGATGATGCCCCAGTGCCTGGCTTCGTTGGTGTCGAACGAGCGCCCGGTCAGCAGCATTTCCATGGCCACATGGTAGGGGATGCGGCGGGGCAGCTTGATGGTGGCAGCATCTGCAATCACGCCTGAGCGGATTTCCGGCAGGGCGAACGTAGCGTGGTCTGCGGCGATGATGATGTCGCACGAGATCATGATCTCGAAGCCGCCGCCGTAAGCCAGCCCGTTCACGGCGCACACCACAGGCTTGTTCAGGCCCGGCAGTTCCTGCAAGCCGCCAAAACCTCCCAGGCCATAATCGGCATCGGCCTCTTCGCCGTCGGCCGCCGCCTTCAGGTCCCAGCCGGGGCAGAAAAAGCGCTCGCCGGTGGAGGTCAGGATGGCGCATCGCAAATTGTCGTCATCGCGGAAGGCGGAGAACACGTCGCCCATGATGCGGCTGGTCGCAGCGTCGATGGCGTTGGCCTTGGGCCGGTCGATGGTTACTTCCAGCACGCGGCCGCGCACTTCGGTCCGGATCGGGCCTTCGGTCATGTTGAGCAGGGTCATGGGTTTGATCTCCTTCAATCCTTGCGTATTCGCACCAACGCATCGGCAGCGATGGCGCCTTTTCCTTTTTCCAGCACCATCAACGGGTTGATGTCCAGTTCTTCAAGTGTTGAGTCATGGGCCAGCGCAAACCGCACGACCGCTTCGATGGCGTCCAGCGTGGCCTCTGCGTCACCGGCCTTGCCGCGGTAGCCTTCGATCAGGCGGAAGACCTTGAGAGCGTGCAACGCGGCCTTGATGTCGTCGCGCGTTGCAGGCAGCAGCAAGACCGTGCTGTCAGCCACCAGTTCGGTCAGGATGCCGCCAGCCCCGATCACCAGGGCGAGACCGAACTGCGGGTCCCGCGTCACGCCGATGATGAGCTCGGCCACGGTGCCGGTAATCATCTGCTCCACCAGCACCTCGCTGCAGATGCCGGACATGGCGTCTGCCGCGCGCCGGGCGTCTTGCGCGGTGGTTATGTTCAGCGTCACGCCACCCGCCTCGGTCTTGTGGGCAAGGGCTGCAGAGGACGCCTTGACCACCACCGGAAAGCCGATCCTCTCCGCTGTCTCGCCAGCTTGCGCGATGCCGCAGGTGGCTGACGCCGGTATGCGCAAGCCATGGCTTGAAAGCAACGCCTTGGCGTCTGCCTCGCTGAGCGCCACAGGGGTGCCGTTCGTTGACCGGCTTGAAAGGATGGGCTTGGGGGCAGCGCAATTGCCAATCATTGCCGCTGCATTGAGGGCGTCCAGAGCCTCGTCAACGCCGAAGAACGGCACGATACCGGCGTTGATCAGCCGGTGTGCGGTTGCCTCAGGCAGGCATTCGCCCATGGTGGCGATGACGGCGGCGCGCGCGGCTGTATCGGCTGCAGCGGCAATCCAGGCATCAAGTGCCACATCGTACTGTGCTGTGTCGGCCCGGTCGGCGCGAGGGATGTCGAACACCAGGCAGTGGATGTCCGCCTCGACCTGCATCATGGCGGCATACGTTGCGCGCATCCGGTCGAAGTCCGCCCAGATGAAGGTGTGGTAGTCGAGCGGGTTGGTGACATCGACATACTCGTTCAGCGTGGCGCGTACGGCTTCGGTTTCTGCCTCACTCAGGTCCGGCAGGGTGAGATGAGGCCGGCGCGCGGCGCTGTCTGCCATCAGCGAGGCTTCTCCGCCTGAACACGACAGCGAGGTGATGCGCCCCGTCGGCAGTGGCCCGCCCGTGGATACAAGTTTCAGTGTTTCGAGGAATGCCGGGACCGAGCGCACCCGCGCCACGCCGCAGCGGGCGAACAGCGCATCATACAGGTCGTCACGCCCGGCAAGTGTTGCCGTGTGGCTGACCGTGGCCCGCGCGCCTTTTTCCGAAGCACCGGTCTTCAGGGCAACGATGGGTTTGCCGGCTTCGTGCGCCCGGCAGGCCAGTTCGGAGAAGCGGCAAATGTCGGGCAACCCTTCGGTATGAATGCCGATCGCCGTGATGCGTTCATCGCCGATCAGGTGGTCAAGCAGGTCGTTGACACTGGTCACCGTCTGGTTGCCGACAGTAATGACCATGGCGATGGGCAGGGCGCGCGCCTGCATGGTGAAGTTGATCGCCATGTTGCCGGACTGGGCGAGGATTGCCACGCCGCGCTCCACCAGTTCCAGCCCGTGATAATCGGGCCACAGGGCAGCGCGCGCCGTCATGTTGAGCACGCCCCAGCAGTTGGGTCCGACCACCGGCATCTGGCCTGCGGCCTCGACCAGCGCATCCGACAGCTTGCCGCCATCTTCACCCACTTCCGAGAAACCTGCAGCATGAACAATGGCGCCGCCTGCGCCCATGTCTCGCAAGGCTTGCACGGCATCCACGGCGGCTTCTCGCGCAAGCCCGATATAGGTGGCGTCCGGGCTGCCCGGCAGCTCATCCAGCGAGGCGAAGCATTGAAGTCCCGCCATGCTTTCGCGTTTCGGGTTGACCGGCCAGATGTCGCCGTCAAACCCGACTTTCTTCAGCTCAAGTGCAACGCTTTCGGCAATCCGTCCGCCGATGACGGCAACCGAGCGCGGATTGAGCAGCCGGGTAAGGGAAGGGGCAGGGCGCAGCATGGACCGGCCCTAACCGCCCAGTGGCCTGAGCATCTCTCGCGAGATGATGTGGCGCTGGATTTCGCTTGTGCC
>JAWVYF010000059.1:0-12254 GCA_033722845.1 Anderseniella sp.
CATGTGTTCAAGGATGTCCACCGTGAAGCTTCGTATCAGCCAGACCGCCAACAGCTCCACCCGGAACGGGCCACCTGCTTCAGACCGCGCCGCATAGCGGCCCCTGTCTGCCAGCCCGAACTTGCCGTTGCCATAGACTGCTGTAGTGCGCATCAGGTAGCCGACCTTGTCGATCTCCTCGCGCGCCGGTTGCTCGCCCCGTGCCAGGCAATCGACAATGTAGTCGAACAACCGGACAGACCGGTTGGCGCGGGACAGCACCAGTTCCTTGCTGGAACAGCGCCCTGCTTCCTGCCTGGGCACATTGGCGCGCAGCCGTTCGATATCAGCCGTCTCCGGCACCCCGTCAAACAGCGCAAACGTTGCGTCCCACTCGGTCGCAATGACCCGGTCTGAGCGTTTCTCCGGCGGCAGGTCATTGGCATAGCAGATCAGCGAATAGGTGCGCTCCGGCCCACGCACCTGATAGACGGCAACACCAACGCCTTTATCGTCCACGTCCCAGACGGGACGGCTGACCTGCCACCCTTCGCGCTTCACCCGGCGCAGGATGGCGCGCATGAACGACAGCCTCGTCTGGTGAGCCGCGCCAAAGCGATCCAACCGCATGACCTGGCTGGCCGGGCGCATGAAGGCTGCAAGGTTTGTCTCTGCCTGTCCGCTCATATGCAGCACCTCAGCATGTTATTCGACCAATCCGGCGGTTTCGACCACCGCATGAAACAGCACATCTGTGCCTGCCGCTGCCCACTCCGGCGAAATCTCTTCCGCCTCATTGTGGCTGATGCCGTCAACGCACGGGCAGAAGATCATCGCTGTCGGCGCAATGGCGGCAATGTGGCAAGCATCATGACCCGCCCCGGACACCATATCCTTGTGGGAATACCCCAGCCGTTCTGCCGCCCGGCGCACTGCTCCCACGCAATCGGCATCGAAGGCCACCGGGTCATAGGCTCCAACCACCTCGCTGACGCATTCAAGGCCGATTTGGTCGGCAATCCGCTCGATGCCTTCAACGATGGCGGTTTCCATGTCCTTGAGGTCGTCCAGTGACGGGTTGCGCATGTCCACGCAGAACGTGACCTGACCCGGCACGATATTGCGCGAGTTGGGGCTGACGTTCATCAGGCCAACCGTGGCAACCGCGTTGGGCGCAAAGTCGAATGCCACCGAGTTGACCAGTTCAACGGCTCGTGCCGCGCCCAGCAGGGCGTTGCGGCGAACCGGCATCGGCGTGGTGCCGGTGTGGCATTCGAACCCGGTCAGGGTAAACTCGATCCAGCGCAGGCCTTGTGCATGGGCAACCACGCCCACATCAAGCTTTTCTTCCTCCAGGATCGGCCCCTGCTCGATGTGCAGTTCGAACATCGCCTTGATTTCGCGCCCACCCACGGGGTCACCCCCCTTGTAGCCAATGCGGGCCAGCTCATCGCCCAGTGTCTTGCCCTCGCCATCCTTGATGGCATAGGCATCCTCGACACTCATCGCACCGGCAAAAACGCCCGACGACACCATCGCTGGCGCAAAGCGTGCGCCTTCCTCGTTGGTCCAGTTGACCACCTCGATCGGGTGCCGGGTCTTGATGCCCATGTCATTGAGTGTGCGCACAACCTCAAGTCCCGCCAGCACGCCCAGCACGCCGTCAAACTTGCCGCCCGTCGGTTGGGTATCGAGGTGAGAGCCCATCATCACTGGCGGCAAGGTTTCATCGGTGCCTCCACGCCGGGCAAACATGTTGCCCATCGCATCGACGGACACCGTCATCCCGGCCGCCTTGCACCAGGTTGCAAACAGGTCGCGGCCCTGCTTGTCCTCGTCGGTCAGGGTCTGGCGATTGTTGCCGCCAGCCACGCCGGGCCCGATCTTGGCCATGTCCATGAGACTGTCCCACAACCGCGTCTGGTTGGTCTTCTGGTTGGTCTTCAGCATGGTCGCGACCGCGCCTCCTCTTGACGAATTGAAGTTTATGAACAGGTTGTCACCTGACACCCATGTTTTCAACGCCGTAAGTCGTTAGGCTCTACAAAATTTCAGGAGCCGGATCATGTTACTGTCGCGCCGGAAAACAATGTGCCTGCTGGGCGCTGCATCAGCCGCGGGCCTTGCAGGCTGGCCGCTGCCTGCTGTCGCACGCGAATGGACATCAGCGCATTTCGCAGGCAACCCGCTGGTTGGTCAGGTATTCGACCAGAACGGGAAAAGCGATGTATCGCTGGAGGCGCTCAAGGACAAGGCTGCCGCCAGCCGTTATGTCATGCTGGGCGAAATCCATCCCAACCCCGATCACCATTTATTGCAGGCCGAGTTTCTCGACCACATGGTTGCCAAGGGCCGCAAGCCCGCTGTGGTCTTCGAAATGCTAACGCGGGCAGAGCAGCCTGTTCTCGACAAGCTGATGGCAAGCCCGTCAATCGAACCGGGCACCATCGCGCAACGATTGAACTGGAACGCCTCCGGCTGGCCGGACTTTGCCATGTATCAGCCGCTGTTCGAAACGGCACTGAAGAATGGACTGCGGTTGCAGGCAGGCAATCTTGAAAAGAGCACCGTGCGCCGGCTGGGCGGACGGGTTGGTTCCAAACTGTCCGATGCAGAACGCGCAACGCTGGGCCTCGACAAGCCGCTTCCCGAAGCGGCAGGCAAAGCCATGCTGGAGGTCATTCGCACCTCTCACTGCAACATGCTGCCCGACACTGTGCTGCCGTTCATGCGCGACATCCAGCGGGCCCGCGACCTGGTCATGGCTGCCGCCATGCTGGATGATGCCAACACGGATGGTGCGGTACTGATCTGTGGATCAGGTCATGCCAGGCTGGACTGGGGCGCAGGCTACCTCGTTGAGCGCGATGCACCGGGCAAACTGCTCTCGATCGCCTTCTCGGAGGTCTACAGCGACATGGCGTCAGACATTCCGGCACACGACGGTCATCATTTCACCGTACTGACGCCAAAGCAGGACGTTACCGATCATTGTGCAGCTTTCAAGCAGCGCAAGTCTGTTCCCAATTGATCCGAACCGTTAACCATTTGTTAACGATTCACGGCGGATTCTGGCTGACAGGCGGCAGATTCATCGTGTAGCGGATGACGAGCATTCCCGCCGATTTCATGGCTATTGGGGGAGCCAACGCACATGATCTTCGTATTTGACATCGACAACACGTTGACGCCACCTCGCGCTGCCATGCTGCCGGAGTTTGCCGCACAGTTTCTGTCGTTCTGCAGGTCAGAGACAGTCTACCTGGTAACAGGATCAGATCGTGGCAAGGTTGACGAGCAGGTCCCTGCAAACATCGTTGACGCATGCGCTGGCCTGTTCACCAGTGCCGGGTCGGAGTTTGAAGCCGCAGGCCGCATCGTCTACAGCCACGATCACGAATTTCCGGACGAACTGATCGACTTTCTGGACAGCCAGACGCAAGCCAGCACCTATCCCGTTCGCCGCGGCCGTCACATTGAATACCGCACCGGTGCAATCAATTACTCCACTGTCGGCCGTGGGGCCGGTGCACAGGACCGCAAGGCTTACCTGTTGTGGGACCAGGTTCACGGCGAGCGCGCACGGCTATGTAACGAAATCTCCAGACGCTTCCCCGATTACGAAGCCAGCGCCGGCGGCGAGATCAGCATCGACGTATCCCCGCTTGGCTGGAACAAATCTCGGGTGCTGATCCCGATCCAGGAGCGTCATGGCAACGTGGCAATCACCTTTGCGGGCGACAGCATTCATCCCGGTGGCAACGATTGGCCGCTTGCACAGGCTCTGCAGGCAAGTTCGCCGCATCACGTGATCGAGCCTGTTCGCGATTGCGCACATACCTTGAGGCTGCTGCCATCGTTCACCAGCACTGCGTCAGCACTTTCTGCCTGAACACCGGCAGCCTAGCGACTGGCATCCGCCTTCAAAGCCTCGTCGAGCGCGCGCGGCAGCGGCATTGCCGTCAGTAACCCTTGCACAAAAGCCGTCAGTGCCAACCGGTCAGCAGCGGTCATTGCGAGATAGGCATCGCGTGACCGGGCGCCCTCACCGCCATGCCAGCGGATGGCCTCATCAATGTTGGCAGCGCGCCCGTCATGCAGATAGCGGTGGCCCGGAATATGCCCCCTGAACCCGATTAGCGGCGTGGTCCGCCACTCCCGTCCAGTGGCATCGCCTTCACCGCCAGCTGAGGCCAGCGCTGCGCCCATATCATGCAGCAACAGGTCCGAGTAGAGCATCACTTCAGCCCCCTGTTCGCCGTCCAGCCCCGGCACGTGGCACTTGTCGCACCCGGCTGAAACAAACTGCTCAGACACCGGCATCGGTTTTTCACCTGCCGCCCGGCCAAGCGAGTGCACGAAGCTGTCGAGTGCGTTCAGCTGTTCGTCGCTGACATCCGGTGCTTGTTCTTCGCCGTTGTTGCCGGCTTTGACGAGACAGCCTGCCTGAGACGGCATGCAATCACCGGCGCGGCCAGGCCGAAGCGTGGTCGACAACCCCATGTCGAAGCGGAAAGCCGTGGCGATCTGGGACCGGGCAGTCGCTTCTGTGGCCTTCCAGTTGAACCGCCCCGCAACTGGATTTCCTCCAGCGCCGCGCACCAGGTGCACACGGCCGGAAATGCCATCGCCATCGGCATCGTCCGGATCGGCCCGTCCGGTAATGCTTGCCTCGCTGACCTTCTCCACGGCCGCCACCACGTCCAGCGCGGGCGCCATGCGGATACTGGGCACATGACCGGGCGAAAGCTGTTCAGGCTGACGCCGCCTCAAGCCGATGACGAACCGGGTCAGCGCATCGCGGGTTTGCATCGCATGAAGCGCAACGGTCGCTTCCGGCAGCAAACCGGCAACCGCCTTGTTCTGCACCTGCACGCCATAGTGCGGGTCGGGCCTTGCCTCGGCGTCTGTCAGCCGCACCAGCAAGCCTGCCGCAGCAACCTCACCATCCGGCCTGATACGGATGCGTGCGCCGCCACCAAACCAGTGACAGGCATTGCACGAGGCTTCGTTGAACAACGGCCCCAACCCGTCTGATCCGGTCTCGGCAGACGTCCAGTTGCGCAGGAAAAGCGACAACCCATCCGGGGTTTCTGCATGCGCCGCACCGCCGGCCGGCACAAGCACCAGCAGCATGACGAGACATCGGCTGATCAGCTGGTGCACCACTACATCGTTGCCCCGATTTGCCAGGGCACGAACTCGTAATCCCCCAGCCCTTGCGCTTCGGAGAACGAGTGCTCACCCGACGCGATACGCAGCCACGCCTTGAAGATTTCCTCGCCCACCTGCTCCACGCTGGCCTCGCCCGACAGGATGCGGCCGGCGTCGATGTCCATGTCATCGGGCATCCGCGCGGCCAGCTCGCAGTTGGTTGCGATCTTGAGCGTGGGGGCGGGCTTGGACCCGAACGCCGAGCCGCGCCCCGTGGTAAAGGTCACCAGGTTGCAGCCCGACGCAATCTGCCCTGTCACCGAAACCGGATCGTAGCCCGGTGAATCCATGAAGGTGAAGCCGCGCGCCGTCACCGGCTCGGCATACTTGTAGACGCCATTGAGCGGCGAGGTGCCGCCCTTGGCCGCGGCCCCCAGCGACTTCTCCAGAATGGTGCTCAGGCCACCGGCCTTGTTGCCCGGCGTCGGGTTGTTGTCGAGCGTACCGCGATTGCGGCCCACATAGTCCTGCCACCACTCGATACGCTCAATCAGCTTCCTGCCGATCTCCGGCGTGACCGCGCGCGCCGTCAGCAGATGCTCCGCACCATAGATCTCCGGCGTTTCTGCCAGCACCCCGGTACCGCCCTGCGCTGCCAGCAAATCGCACGCATGACCCAGTGCCGGATTAGCCGTAATGCCCGACCAGGCATCAGACCCGCCACATTGCAGCGCCACCATCAACTCGGATGCCGGACACGGCTCCCGCACCGCCTTGTCGGCGGCAGGCAGCATGTCCATCACCTTGGCAATGCCGGCCTCGACCGTCCTTGAAAGGCCGGCCACATCCTGGATGTTCATGGTCTGGAACGCCGGCCCGCGCTCCAGCCCGTAAGCCTCCAGCAGCCAGTCGATCTGGTTCATTTCGCAACCCAGGCCAACCATCAGCACGCCCGCATGGTTGGGGTGGCGCGCATAGCCCCACATCACCCGTTGCAGCGCATCAAACCCGTCGCCCGAGTCAGCCATGCCACAGCCCGTGCCGTGCACATAAGCCACCACGCCGTCCACGTTGGGATAGGGTTCCAGCACCGCGGGGGTGAAGTGAGCCGCAATCAGCCGGGCCGCCGTTGCCGAACAGTTCACCGAGGTGATGACGGCGATATAGTTGCGCGTGCCCACCCTGCCGGATGCACGCCGGAAGCCCTGAAACGTCGCGCGCGCCTCATCGCGCACCGGCACCACCGGCTTCACGTTGGTGGAAAACTCATAGTCCGCCGCCGTCGCTGCGAAGCCGAGGTTGTGCGTGTGAACGTGGGCACCAGGCGCGATATCGGCCGAGGCATGCCCGATGAACTGGCCGTACTTGACGACCGGCTGACCCGCGGCAATGGCACTGAGGGACAGTTTGTGGCCCCGCGGCACGCGCTCGTTCAAGGTGACGCCAAGCACGCTGTCACCAGGCTGCAAGACCCGGACCGCGGTGGCAACATTGTCGGCATCATCAAGCCGGATGGCATCGGGTGCAGTCATGGTCGAAAGGCTCCGGGCACATTTGCGTCAAGCCCTGCAAGATGAAGCGGAACAGCCCTGAATGCAATCAGTGCGCAGCCGCACTTTCATCCGGCAGAATGCGCGAGCGGGTAAGCTCGAGAAGGCCATCCAGCGAGACTTCCGGATCCTGACCCGAGGTGTCGAATTCGTAGCGCGCACGGGAGTAGTCCTGCATCCGGCTGGCGAGCAGCTGCCGCAGCCGCTCCATCGCTTCCGGATTGCCTTCCATCGGCCTGAGATCGCCCTGCGCGCGAACCCGGTTCATGTGCTCTTCCGGCGTCGCCTTGAGCCAGATCGTATGGAACGTGTTGAGCAGCGTCTCGTAGGCACTGTCATCGGCCACGATGCCACCAGCCACGGCAAGCACCACCTGGCTGCGCTGCGAGGCAACCAGGTCAAGCGCCTCGGCCTCAAACCGGCGATAGCCGTCCTGGCCATAAAGGTTGAAAAGTTCCGAAATCGGCAGGCCAGACAGCTCACGGATGACATCGTTCAACTCGACAAACCTGAAGCCGAGCCGCCGAGCCAGCGCCTTGCCAAGCGTAGACTTGCCCGCCCCGCGCAACCCCACCAGCGCCAGCCGCGAGGCTCTCTTGCCACCATTGGCGGTGCTGTCCTCAGCTTCGCGAACCAGCTCCTCCAGCTGCAACCCCAGCGACAGCGCAATGTCGCGCAACAGGATGATCGAGATGTTGCCGGAGCCGCCTTCAAGCTGCGCGAGATAGCGCTCGGACACACCGGAGATATCAGACAGTACGCGCCGGGACATGCCCCGTATGTTGCGCGCTTCACGCACCCGGTCACCCAGCCGGGCCAGGAAAGCCAGCGAGTCCTTCTGGCCCTCCGGCCGTGTGCGCGGCTGGTGCCCGTTGATGGGCAGCACCACCGTCTGATGTCGCTCAGTATGTTTCAACGTGATACCGCCCTGACTGTCTCATTTGCGGCTTGATGCCCGACCAGTCCAGTCCGGCAGCACGGCAGATGTCGGCCAAGGCCTCGTCAACGCCGGTTTCCATGCCCTTCAGGCCACAGATATAGATGTGGGTGTTGTCATCGCCCAGCAGTGGCACGATATCGTCACCGCGTTTGCGCATGCGGTCCTGGACATACTCCTTCGGCTGCCCCTCTACCCGGCTGTAACACAACTCCTGATGCAAGAGGCTGTCCGGCACCTTCTTGAGCGGTCCGAAATACGGCAGCTCCTCCGGACGGCGCGCCCCGAAATACAGGTGCATCCTGCCCGATGCATTTGGGCTGGTGCGCCGCCGGCGCTCGGTGAATGCCCGGAAAGGAGCAGAGCCGGTACCGGTGCAGATCATTATGATGTTGGCCTGAGGATCATTCGGCATCAGGAAGGTCGCGCCAAACGGACCGGTTATATCGATCTCGGCGCCCTTGGGCAGATCGCACAGGTAGTTGGACGCAAGCCCACCCGGCTCGCGCTTGACGGTCAACGCGATGTTGTTGGCATTGGGCTTCTCGCCATCGCGCGCACTGGCAATGGAATAGAGCCGCGGCTGATGCGGCTTGCCATTGTCATCGGTGCCCGGCACCACCACACCGATCGACTGGCCTTCCAGAACCGGAAAGTCCTGGTCGCCAAGGCTCAGGATGATGTGGCGTACATCATTCTCAGCATCCGCATCGGTCAGCCGGAAATTACCCTGCACCACGGCCCTGGCGGCCTTGGAGCGGTTGTACAGGTTCACCGATGGCTTGGAGGCTGACGCTGGTGCAACCGGCTTGCCACCAGTGCCCTCGTGGGCCTTGGCCAGCAGCGCACCCACCTCGTCTTCAAGCGCCTCAAGCGAGCCGCCGCCATCGGTCTCGGCCTCAAGGCCTTCTTCCTGTTCAGGCAGTTCCAGCCACTCGTACTGTTCTTCCAGCGTGTACGGCGTGGCGACGATGCGCCACTCGTCAATGGAGCCGGTCGGACACGGGCTGATGCAGTCCATGCAGAAATTGCACTTGGTCACGTCCACGACGACATTGTTGTCGTCGTGGGTGATTGCATCGACCGGGCACTGCTCTTCGCAGGTGTAGCAGCGAATGCAGATTTCCGGATCGATCAGGTGCTGTTTGATGAGCGCAGTCATGCGTTCAGCGCTGCACCGGAGATCTTCACATACTCGAAGTCGCCCGGCTTGTTGTCGATGCCGACCTTCGGCGGCGAAATCCAGCCGGCATACTTGCCCGGCTCCCACTGCGGCTTCATCAGGCTGTCGATGTAGTCGCCATCAGCCTTGGACGGCAGCCACTCGTCGCGGCGCTTGTTCCATTCATCAGCCGAAATCAGGTTGCCTTCAGGGTCGGCATGGATAGACGAGAACTCGCCCTGGTGACGATGGAAGGCCACGTGCGGCAGGGAGATTTCAAAGTCGATGCCCATCTTCTTGATGATGTTGTTCCAACGGTTCACGCCACCGGCAGCATCCTTCACGTAGTCGTCGCGCAGGCGCATGTTGATGGCCGACAATGCCGGCTCATCGGAGATGACAACCTTGCCGTCGATCAGGCGCAGCACCGGATAGGTGGCGCTGTCCAGCATGTGGTCGTCCTCGATCTTGGCTTCCTTGTAGCGGCCCTTGATGCCGGCGTTGAAGGCATTGGCCGCGTTGGTCGAGATTTCCGAGCCGAACAGGTCGAGCGACAGCGAGTAATGCATGTTCGCCTTCTTCTGGATGGTCGGCAGGTCGATCACGCCGTAGGAGCGGATGCGGTCAATATCATAAGGGTCGGTAATGCCGTTTTCCTTCATCACCTCGCAGGTGCGCTGGATGGTGCGGCCCACGCCCGTCTCGCCGACGAACATGTGGTGGGCTTCCTCAGTCAGCATGAAGCGGCAGGTGCGCGACAAGGGATCGAAGCCCGATTGCGCCAGTGCTTCCAGCTGCATCTTGCCGTCGCGGTCGGTGAAGTAGGTGAACATGAAGAACGACAGCCAGTCCGGCGTGGCTTCGTTGAACGCACCCAGCATGCGCGGGTGGTCTTCGTTGCCCGACTGCCGGTACAGCAACTGGTCGGCTTCCTCGCGGCCATCGGCACCGAAATACTTCTGCAGCAGATAAACCATCGCCCACAGGTGACGGCCTTCTTCGACGTTCACCTGGAACAGGTTGCGCATGTCATAAAGCGACGGCGCGGTCTTGCCCAGGTGGCGCTGCTGTTCGACCGAGGCAGGCTCGGTGTCGCCCTGGATCACGATCAGGCGGCGCAGCAGTGCGCGGTATTCACCGGGCACTTCCTGCCAGGCCGGTTGGCCGGCGTGTTCACCGCACGGGATGGTGCGGCCTTCTTCTTCCGGTGCCAGCAGAATGCCCCAGCGGTATTCCGGCATCTTTACGTAGCCGAACTTGGCCCAGCCCTTCGGGTCCACCGATACGGCGGTGCGCAGGTAAACCAGCGACTCCTGGAACCCGTCCGGGCCCATGTTGTTCCACCAGTTGAGGTAGCCCGGGTGCCATTTCTCCAGCGCTTTCAGCACGCGCCGGTCATCGGCCAGGTTCACATTGTTCGGAATAGAGGTGTTGTAATCGACGCTTCCAAGATCAGCCATTTTTCAAAGTCCTTGTTACACACGTTCCATATTGAAGGCGGCGCGCTTGCCGGTGCCGTAGCGTTGCAGCGCACCATCAGCACCCACCGCATTGGGGCGCTGGAATATCCAGTTTTGCCAGGCCGTCAGCCGGCCGAAGATGCGGGTTTCCATGGTTTCCGGACCGGCAAAGCGAAGGTTCGCTTCCATGCCGGTCAGGGCATCGGGAGAGAAGCTGGCGCGCTCTTCAAGGAAGATGCGCACCTCGTCTTCCCAGTCGATATCGTCATAAGCAAAGCTGACCAGACCAAGCTCGTCCGCCTCGCCGGCATCGAGCATTTCGCCGGCCTTCTCTTTCGCTGCCTCGACGGCTTCCGGCTCGCCCAGAAACCGGGTTTGCAGCCGCGTCAAACCGTTTGACATCGGGTAGGCACCAAAATTCAGGCCCGACAGCGCAATGCGCGCCTCAGGCCGGTTATCGCCTTCAAATTGCCCGTCCGCCATGTACGAGCGGTCAGCAGCAAACAGCAACTCGGCCAGCGTGCCCGCAAAGCACGAGCCGGGCTCGGCCATGGTGGCGATGGTGCGGGAGGTCAGGTCAACCCGCTTCAGCACCCGGCGCCAGTAGAGCAGGATTTCCCGCATCAACCAGTGGCTGTCATTGGCCTGCATGAACTCGTCGAAGGCCAGTACAGCGGCCGGGTCGCCCGCCGACTTGAACTGGATGACAGCCGTCTCAAGCTCATTGAAGCGGATTTCAAGCAGCGCATCATCCAGCTCGCGCGCCAGCTTGAGCGGCCAGAACTGGTCACCTTCCGTCTCGACACCTGCCATGTCTGCAGGCGGTGTTGCTTCGGGGCCCTTGATGGTGATGGTGGCAATATGCGCGTCGCGATCAATCTCCACAGACACGGTCGAATAGCTGATCGCGTTGTCGGTTATGGTCTTGTCGAGCGGGGAGAGTTTCACGCCCTTGGCGTCGGAAGGGCGATCCGACTTTGCCGCCACCTCTTTCGCGCGCTCGGCAACAGCCTCGGCAAACCTGGACGCCGGAGCCACCGCATCCACCAGCCGCCAGTCCACCGCCTTCTTGCCGCGAATGCCTTCTTCGAGCGAGCAAAAGATGTCGGCCCGGTCGCGACGCACCTTGCGCTTGTCTGTCACGCGGGTCAGCCCGCCCGTGCCCGGCAGCACGGCCAGCAGCGGCACCTCCGGCAGCGCCACGGTAGACGTGCCGTCATCGGTCAGGATGATCTCGTCACAGGCCAGCGCCAGCTCGTATCCCCCGCCCGCACATGCACCCGACACCGCGCACAGCCAGGTCTGGTGCGAGTTGTCGGTGGCGTCTTCAATCGAGTTGCGGGTCTCGTTGGTGAACTTGCAGAAGTTGACCTTGTGACTGTGCGCTGCCCCGCCCAGCATGCGGATGTTGGCACCGGCGCAGAATACCTTGTCCTTGCCCGAGGTCATCACGACGGTTTTCACTTCCGGATGCTCGAAGCGCAATCGCTGAATAACATCGGCCAATTCGATGTCGACACCGAGATCATATGAGTTGAGTTTCAGCTCATAACCGTCGAACAAACCGCCAGTTTCGTCCACGTCCATGATGACCTTGGCGACTTCACCGTCAGCTTCGATACGCCAATGGCGGTATTTGTCGGGCGAAGTCTGAAAATCGATACGTTTCATGACGTGGCGTTTCCTTGGGGCTCAGTGCGTTGTTATGCGCGCACTATTGTGCCGGAAACGTAACACGGTCAACAAATTCCGCACTTAAAATGCATACTCAACACAAAATCATGCATTAAAATTCATATTTTTGGTGACAACATTCACCCCCATGAGATCAGAGCGCCCATCCAATCGCATGCAAACCTCCTGACGCAGCGTCTCGACCATCGAGTCCAGCCTGCTCGCAGCGTTTTGCTTGCCCATCTTGCGTTTCAACCGCGCATTAGCTTGCTGGATCAACGCCTTGAGCAGTACTTTCTCTGTCGAGTTGGGGCGGCAGTTCATCCACACCGCCTCCC
>JAWVYF010000060.1:0-11996 GCA_033722845.1 Anderseniella sp.
AGGGTGCAAAGCTACGCCACGTGCTGGACATGACCACGGGCGTCCGCTTCGTGGAGGACTATGAAGCCCTCGACAGCGACATTGCCATGACCGACATCGCAACGGGGTGGAAACCGGCGCAAGGACGGCGCAAGGGGCCAGCCTGCGTGTGGGACCAGATTCTCGGTC
Source organism: Anderseniella sp. (assembly GCA_033722845.1). GTDB lineage: Bacteria > Pseudomonadota > Alphaproteobacteria > Rhizobiales > Aestuariivirgaceae > Anderseniella. Next base: position 169 of record JAWVYF010000060.1, read on the forward strand.
TGAAACAGCAAGTCCGGCCCCACGGCGAAACCTTCGAGTACCGCTCCATCGAGACGGACGTACTGGCCTACTGCATGCAGCGGGTAACCGGCAGCAACCTGGCCGACCTTGTCTCCCGCGAGCTGTGGCAGCCTCTGGGTGCGGAAGAAAGCGCCTGCTTTACCGTCGACTCCGCCGGGTATGCCCTGGCCGATGGCGGCTTCAACGCCACCTTGCGAGACTATGCCCGCTTTGGCCTGATGATGACCAATGACGGCGTTGGCAACGGCCGCAGGCTGGTCCCGTCCGGATGGATCGCCGACACGCTCAATTGCAACGCAAGGATTTTCGGTGCGCCCTACACGGACGCCCTGCCGGATGGCGCTTATCGCAACCAGTTCTGGATCCGGGATCACCGCAAGCAGGTGTTGATGGCGCGGGGCGTGTTCGGCCAGTTGATTTACATGTCCCCGGCGGACTCAACTGTGGTGGTGAAGCTGTCAAGCTGGCCGAAGTTTCTCTCCACCCGCCGCGCCAGAAACGCCATGGCCGCGATTGATGCCATCACCGCTCATCTCAACAGCTAGTCAGGCAGCCTGCCAGGTCACCCTGCCCCCGCACAACGTCAGCACCGCACTTGCCCGATCAAGCTGACTTGGGTCCAAGGCCTGCAAGTTGTCAGACATGACCACGATGTCGGCCATCATGCCCGCCTTGAGCCGGCCCTTGCGCTGCTCGTTGAACTCGGCATAAGCGCCGTCGCGGGTGTAACCCGCCAGCGCATCCAGCAGGCTTTGCTGCTGGCTACCCCAGCTGCGGCCAAGCTCGACATGATGGCACGCACCCCTGATGGAGCGCATCACCTCAACCGGCACGACGGGCCAATCGGAAGAGAAGATAACGGTCGCGCCCGTCTCGCGGATGGTCTGCCAGGCGAAGGCCAGTTCGAGCTGATCTTCATGCAGGATGCGCCCTTCGGGCCACGCCTTGAAAAAACCACTGCGTGGCGAATGCAGCGGCTGCATCGAGGCAATCACCTTGAGCTGCGCAAACCGTGGCAGGTCTTGCGGCGTGAGCGCTTCGATATGCTCTACCCGGTGACGGCTGTCGCGCACCCCGTTCACCCGTCGCGCCGCCTCGTAGCCATCCAGCGTCCGGCGCACCGCGGCATCTCCAATGGCATGCACGGCAATCTGCAGCCCCCGTGCGTCGCACGCAATCGCCGCTTCGTTAAAGTGCTCCTGCGAGAACAGCGGCGCGCCAGTGTTGTCCGGTTCTTCCGGGTAGCCGCGCAACGTGAACGCTGTGCGCGAGTCATGAACCCCATCCATGAACATCTTCACCCGGCCGGACCACAGCATGTCCGAGGTATAGCGCCGCCGCATGTCTTCAGCCTCGTCGAGCTTGTCGAGCGAATGCTCCGGCTTCAGGTGCAACGGTATCTGTGCCCGGCACAGCAGGCGCTCCTCCTCCAGCAACTCGTTCAGGAGTTCCAGCTGGTAGAAGTTGCCATCCATGTTGTGCAGCGAGGTGATGCCACTGCGCGCGCAATGCTTCAGCCCACGCTCAAGCGTATTCTTGTCATGGGCACGCTCAGCTGCTGTCGCAGGCGGGTTCGGATTACTCCCCGTGACATAGCCGAGCGACTCCCGCCCACCGGTGCGCGTCAGGGCCACCACCGGCCCGAAAGCTCCAACCTCGCGCAACTCGCCCGACGCCTTGCCTTCGTCGCCCATGACGATCTCGGAGCCTTCGCCTGCATCTCCACCGTCGAGAATGCCCGCCAGCGCAAGCGCGCTGGTGTTGGCCCATGCGGTATGGTGGTCATGGGCAATCATGGCGAACGGCCGGTCTGGCACGATCGCATCCAGTGCCTGCCGGGTTATTGGCGTGCCTGTTCCCAGTGCGGTGTATTCGCAGCACACCGCATACAGCAATTCATCCGCCTGAAGTTCTGTCGCATAACCATCGATTGCCTGCTTGAGCCGGTCAGCTCCTTCGAGCTTTGCCAGGTTGAGGGCTTCGAGCTCAGCCCCGCCCTGAAACAGGTGCAGGTGGCTTTCAATGAAGCCCGGCAACACCGTTGCACCATTGGCATCATGCACGGTGGTATCCGGGCCCTTCAGGTTGCCGATGTCATCGGCACTGCCCACGCCCATGATCACACCATCGGCAACGGCGATAGCTTCGGCAGTGGGTTGCGCCTCATCGAAGGTCACCAGTCGGCCATTGGTGATGATCCTGTCCGCATGCCGGGCCATGACCGCTTCCTATCCGTTCATGAACCCATCAAGCACGTTCACGGTGTTGACGCCTATTTCGGCAATCGCGTAACCGCCTTCCATGACAAACAAGGTCGGCAACTTCAGTTTCGCAATCTGCCGTCCGCAATCGGTAAAGTCTTCATTGTCGAGCTTGAAGAAGCTGATCGGATCGTCCTTGTAGGCATCCACACCCAGAGAAATCACCAGCGCATCCGGCCCATATGCCTTGATGCGCCGGATGGCATCCTTGAGCGCCTTCGACCAGCGGCTGTAAGGTGTGCCCGGCGGCATGGGATAATTGAGGTTGAAGCCTTCTCCCTTGCCGGCCCCCGTCTCGTCCTTGTAGCCGAGGAAGTGCGGGAAGGCGTCTTCCGGCTGACCATGCAGCGAGCAGAACAGCACATCACTACGCTCGTAGAAGATGTCCTGCGTGCCGTTGCCGTGGTGAAAGTCGACATCAAGGATGGCGACCCGCTTGGCGCCATCATCCAGAAACATCTGTGCGGTAATGGCGGCGTTGTTGAGGAAGCAATAGCCGCCATACATGTCGATGGCGGCATGGTGGCCCGGCGGACGGCACAGGGCGAAGGCCGTGCGCTCGCCGCCTGCGACAAGGCGTTGTGCTGTCTGTGCCACTGCGCAAGAGGCCTTGGCCGCGTCCCATGTTCCTGCGGTCATGGCGGTCTCGACGGCAAGCGCGTAATAGCCAACCTTGCCGTCGATCTGCTTGGGCTCGCGCAGCTGCATGCGCCGGGCCGGGAAGGTGGTGGGAATGATCTCACCGCGGTAGCCGGCGGCCATCCATTCGTCCCATGCCGTTTCAAGAAACTTCAGGTACTTTGCATCGTGGATCTTGCGAACCGGTGCAGGCCTGAACTTGGCCGCTGCTGAAATGTCGGTGAATCCACGTGACTTCAGTTCGTTCAGAACGAACTCCACCCGCGACGGCCGCTCAAACGGCGTGACAAGTTCACCGCCGTACAACTCGCCTTGCGGAAAATGCAGCCTGTTGTCATCGCTGTGTATGATTTTCACCTGAATCCTCCAAACCGGATTTGCCGTTGCACCAGCACAAACTGTTGCCTGTTTTAGGTCTCATGTCGACCGGCAACTCAAGCAGGCCCCCGCATGCGCCCAAAACAAAACCGGCCACTCCCAGGTTTGGGAATGACCGGCATTTTGTAGCATTGGAGACCTTGCGTGCAGGCGGGCCTGCAACACTGTCCTGATCAGTTCATCATGCCCAGCAGGGTATCCAGCGAGGCCTTGGCATCGCCGTAGAACATGCGGGTGTTCTCCTTGAAGAACAGCGGGTTTTCGATGCCTGAGTAGCCTGCGCCCTGGCCACGATTGGAGACAAACACCTGCTTGGCCTTCCACACTTCCAGCACCGGCATGCCGGCGATAGGCGAGTTTGGATCGTCCTGGGCAGACGGGTTCACGATGTCGTTCGAGCCGATCACGATGACCACGTCGGTATCGGGGAAATCGTCGTTGATCTCGTCCATCTCCAGCACGATGTCATAAGGCACCTTGGCTTCCGCCAGCAGCACGTTCATGTGCCCCGGCAGACGGCCGGCCACAGGGTGAATGGCGAAGCGCACTTCCTTGCCCTTGGCGCGCAGGCGGCGGGTGAGCTCGGCCACGTTTTGCTGGGCCTGGGCCACCGCCATGCCGTAGCCCGGCACGATGATGACGCTGTCGGCGTCGTCCAGAGCGGCCGCCACGCCTTCAGCATCGATGGCGATCTGCTCACCCTCGATCTCCTGGGCCGGGCCGGAGGTGCCGCCAAAGCCGCCCAGGATCACCGAGATGAACGAGCGGTTCATGGCCTTGCACATGATGTAGGACAGGATGGCACCTGACGAGCCCACCAGTGCGCCGACCACGATCAACAGGTCGTTGCCCAGCGAGAAGCCGATGGCAGCCGCGGCCCAGCCCGAATACGAGTTGAGCATCGACACAACGACCGGCATGTCAGCGCCACCGATGCCCATGATTAGGTGATAACCGATGAACAGAGCGGCGATGGTCATGATGACGAGCGGCAGGATGCCGCCAGCCATGATGTACCAGACCAGGCACAGCAACGAGATGGCAGCAGCAGCCGCGTTGAGGGCATGTCCGCCCGGCAGCTTGACCGCAGCAGAGGTCACCTTGCCAGCCAGCTTGCCATAGGCAATCACCGAGCCGGTGAAGGTGATGGCACCGATGAACACGCCAAGGAACAGCTCGATGCGCAGAATGTTGTGCTCGACCTCTGTCTTCTTGGCGAGCAGTGCGGCAAAGCCTTCCAGCCCTTTGCGGGCCGTGTCGTCCATGGCCAGCACGTTGCCCAGTTCAATGTGGGCATTGTAGCCGACGAACACCGCTGCCAGGCCCACCAGCGAGTGCATGGCAGCCACCAGTTCGGGCATCTCGGTCATCTGGACGCGCTGGGCCACGTAGTAGCCAATCGCGCCACCGGCGGCGATCAGCACGAGCGACAAAAGCCACAGGCCGGAGCCTGGGCCGATCAGTGTTGCGACCACGGCCAGCGCCATGCCGACGATGCCATACCAGACGGCCCGCTTGGCGCTTTCCTGGCCGGACAGGCCGCCAAGCGACAGGATGAACAGGACAGCTGCGACCACGTAGGCCGCGGTGGTGAATCCGAATTCCATTGCCCCTACCCCTTATGACTTCTGGAACATGGCGAGCATGCGCCGGGTGACCAGGAAGCCACCGAATATGTTGATGCCTGCCATGAACACTGACAGTGCAGCCAGGATGATCACCAGCCACGAGCCGGACCCGATCTGCATCAGCGCACCGAGAATGATGATCGAAGAGATCGCGTTGGTGACGGCCATCAGCGGCGTGTGCAGCGAGTGCGACACGTTCCAGATCACCTGGAAGCCGACGAACACCGCCAGCACGAACACGATGAAGTGCTGCATGAAGCTGGCTGGCGTGTAGAGACCTGCCAGCAGCATCAGGACGCCACCAATGGTCAGCAATGTCACCTGCTGCTTGGTCTGCGCCTTGAAGGCAGCAATCTCGGCGGCCTTCCTTTCTTCCGGCGTGAGCTCTTTCACCTTTTCCTTCGGCTTGGCGGCAATGGCCTGCACCTTGGGCGGCGGCGGCGGGAAGGTGACTTCTCCATCAAAGGCAACGGTTGCCCCGCGGATGACGTCGTCTTCCATGTTATGGTTGATCTTGCCGTCCTTCTCGGGCGTCAGGTCAGCCATCATGTGACGGATGTTGTTGCCGTACAGCGACGAGGCCTGCGTTGCCATGCGCGAAGGGAAGTCGGTATAGCCGATGATGGTCACGCCATTGTCGGTGACAATCTTCTCGTCCATCTTGGTGAGCTTGCAGTTGCCACCCTTCTCGGCCGCCAGGTCGACAATCACCGAACCGGGCTTCATCGCCTCGACCATGTCCTTCGTCCACAGCTCTGGCGCTTCCCGGTTGGGAATGAGGGCCGTGGTAATGACAATGTCCATGTCAGGTGCCAGCTCGCGGAACTTCTTCAGCTGCGCGTCGCGGAACTCTTCCGACTGCACCGAGGCATAACCACCGGTGGCCGCGCCGTCCTGCTGCTCTTCCTCGAAGTCGAGGTAGACGAACTCCGCCCCCATGGACTCGACCTGCTCGGCCACTTCCGGGCGCACGCCGAACGCACCGGAGAACGCACCGCGGCGGCACGCGGTCCCGCTGGCACCACGGCCTGCCACGCCGGCACCCACCACCAGCACCTTGGCTGGCGGCACCTTGCCGGCGGCGGTCACCTGGCCGGTAAAGAAGCGGCCGAAATTGTTGCCCGCCTCGATGACGGCGCGATATCCGGCGATGTTGGCCATCGACGACAGGGCGTCCATCTTCTGCGCGCGCGAGATACGCGGCACCATCTCCATGGCGATGACATTGGTACCGGCCTTGGTGGCGGCGGTCATGCCTTCCTTGTTGCCGGCGGGGTTGAAGAAGGAGATCAGCGTCAGGCCTTTTCGGAAGTGCTTCAGCTCAGCCTTGGTGGGCTGGCGCACCTTGGCGACGATGTCGGCATCCTTCCACAGCGCAGCAGCCGTCTTGACCACCGTGACACCGGCGTCCTTGTAGGCCTTATCGGAAAAGCCCGCGGCTTCACCGGCACCCGACTGGATCAGGCATTCGTATCCCAGCTTCTGCAGATAACCTGCGCTTTCCGGCGTCATCGCAACGCGATTCTCACCAGACGCCAGCTCCTTTGGCGTTCCTACCTTCATGGCGCCCCTCATTTTTTGGACATTAGTCTTTCGTATCAGACGAACGCATTAAACTAGCGGCAGGTTTGCGCAACGCAAGTGCCACTTGCTGCGATACACTGCCGCAAACCATGTAAATTACGAATGTATCAAAACCGGCCCGCATCTGGAAAGCCTGGTCAACACAAGGCTGCGTCAACCTGTTTTGCGAGCAATGACAGATCGACCTTGTAACGGCGGTCCTGATCATTTATATTCAATTTCATGAATGTATCTGGAGGTATAAACTCATGACCTACCCTGTGAACATGGACGTCAAGCCTGATGTGAAGGCTTTCTTCGACGCAGCCACCAACACGATCAGCTATGTGGTCAAGGACCCGGAAAGCACGGCGTGCGCGGTGGTCGATTCCGTCATGGACATCGACTATGCCGCCGGCCGCATCACCTATGACCATGCCGACGAGATCATCGACTACATCAAGTCAAACGGGCTGAAGCTCGAATGGATCATCGAGACCCATGTCCACGCTGACCACCTGTCGGCAGCGCCCTACATCCAGCAGAAGCTGGGTGGCAAGATCGGCATCGGCAGCAAGATCCTCGTGGTGCAGGACACCTTCGGAAAGATATTCAACGAAGGCACCGAGTTCCAGCGTGACGGATCGCAGTTCGACGCGCTGTTCGAGGATGGCGACACCTACGAAATCGGCAACATGAAAGCCTTCGCCATGTACACGCCGGGCCACACGCCGGCCTGCATGGTGCACGTCATGGGCAATGCAGCGTTCGTGGGCGATACGCTGTTCATGCCCGACGGCGGTTCGGCCCGGGCAGACTTCCCCGGCGGCGATGCAGCCACCCTGTATGACTCGATCCAGAAGGTGCTGGCCCTGCCCAACGACATGCGCCTGTTCATGTGCCACGACTACGGCCCGAACGGCCGCGACATCCAGTGGGAAACCACCGTGGGTGACGAGCAGGCACACAACATTCATGTTGGTCAGGGCAAGACCAAGGAAGAGTTCGTCAAGTTCCGCACCGAACGCGATGCCACGCTGGCCATGCCACGGCTGATCCTGCCGTCGCTGCAGGTCAACATGCGCGCTGGCGAGGTGCCGAAAGACAAGGATGGACGGCCGATGCTGAAGCTGCCGGTCAACGCACTCTGACACCAATACAGACGATCAAGCACAGATAACGAGGCGGCAGCCGTCCTGCGGCTGCCACCGTAAACCAGCAAGGAAACACCGGGATGGAACTGAAGACCATCGACAAGGGGCTGACGGTCAGTCCGCAGATCGCGGCTGCCGATGTCGCGAAGATCAAGAAGGAAGGCTTCCGTTCCATCATCTGCAACCGGCCGGACGGCGAAGGCGCGGATCAGCCAACCTTTGCAGAGATCGAGAAAGCCGCAAAAAAGGCCGGTCTGGAAATCCGCTACCTGCCGGTCGTCTCCGGCAAGGTTCAGGACGCTGACGCCACGCAGTTTGGCGAAGCGCTCTCCGAAATGCCAAAGCCCGTTTTTGCCTATTGCCGCACCGGCACGCGCTCGGCCACCTTGTGGTCGCTGGACCAGGGCGCAAAAGGCACCCCGCTGCCGGACATTCTCGCCGCCACCAAGCAGGCAGGTTACGACATGTCGGGCGTGGTGCGCCGCATAGCCAACGGTGGCAAGACGCCGACTGACGTTGGCGACGTAGCCCATGACATCGTTATCGTCGGCGCTGGTGCCGGCGGCATTGCTGTCGCCTCCAGCCTGCTGGCGCGCGACCAGGACCTCGACATCGCCATCATCGACCCGGCTGACGTGCACTACTATCAGCCAGGCTGGACCATGGTCGGCGGCGGCATCTTTGAGCCGCAGCAAACCGCCAAGACCATGGGGTCGCTCATTCCGCAGGGTGTGCACTGGATCAAGGCTGCCGTATCTGCCTTCGAACCCAAGGACAACGCGGTCATTCTTGATGGGTGCCGGGTGGTAAAATACAACCGCCTGATCGTGACACCCGGCCTGAAACTCAACTGGAACGGCATTCCCGGGCTGGTCGAAACACTGGGCAAGAACGGCGTCACCTCCAACTACCGCTATGACCTGGCGCCTTACACCTGGAAGCTGGTGCAGGACATGAAGTCAGGCCGGGCGCTGTTTACCCAGCCGCCCATGCCGATCAAGTGCGCAGGCGCACCGCAGAAGGCACTTTACCTGTCGGCTGACCACTGGAACCGCAAGGGCGTTCTGAACAACATCGACATCAATTTCTATAATGCCGGCGGTGTGCTGTTCGGCGTGAAGGACTATGTGCCGGCGCTGATGACGTACATCGAGAAGTACGATGCGCACCTGCACTTCATGCACAACCTCACCCGCATCGACGGTGAGAAGAAAACCGCCTGGTTCACCAGAACCGATGCTGACGGCAACAAGGAAACCGTCGAAACGAACTTCGACATGATCCACGTTGTGCCGCCGCAGACCGCGCCAGACTTCATCCGGGTCAGCCCGCTGGCCGATGAAGCCGGCTGGGTCGATGTTGACCAGAACACGCTGCGCCACAAGTCATTCGACAACATCTGGGCACTGGGCGATGTGATGAACGCACCCAACGCCAAGACCGCAGCAGCAGCGCGCAAGCAGGCGCCGGTGGTTGCCAACAACGTCATGGCTGACATGGGCAAGGCCACCGGCATCGCCCATTATGACGGCTATGGTTCGTGCCCGCTCACCGTCGAGAACGGCAAGATCGTGCTGGCCGAGTTCGGCTATGGCGGCAAGCTGCTGCCATCATTCCCGGCCTGGCTTATCGACGGTACGCAGCCATCGCACCTGGCCTGGCTGTTGAAAGAGAAGATGCTGCCGCCGATCTACTGGAAGGCCATGCTGCGCGGCAAGGAATGGATGGCAAAGCCGGAACTGGTCGGCTGAAGCCTTGAAACCCGCTGGCGACATGCACTGCGCGTGTTGCCGGCAAGCTGATTGATCTTGAACCATGACGAGCACCGGACAGCGTGCGCGCACCAGCGCGTTTGCCAGGTACATCCCCGTTCTGCAGTGGGGCCGCGAGTATGATCGCGATACGCTGACCAGCGACCTCGTTGCCGCGGTGATCGTCACCATCATGCTGATTCCGCAGTCGCTGGCGTACGCCCTGCTGGCCGGTCTTCCGCCGGAAATGGGTATCTACGCCTCGATTGCTCCGATCATCCTCTATGCAATCTTCGGCACCAGCCGCGCACTCGCAGTCGGTCCGGTGGCGGTCGTCTCGCTGATGACTGCAGCAGCCGTAGGCCGTATCGCAGAGGCCGGGTCGACCGACTACATCACGGCGGCCATCACGCTGGCTTTCCTTTCCGGCGTATTCCTGCTGGCAATGGGCGTGATGCGTCTGGGTTTCCTCGCCAACTTCCTCTCACACCCGGTGATTGCCGGCTTCATCACCGCGTCGGGCATCATCATTGCAGCCAGCCAGCTGAAACATGTGCTGGGCATCAGTGCGTCGGGTCACAACCTGTATGAACTTCTGGTCTCTCTGGTTGAGCAGCTGGGCGGCACGAACCTCATCACACTGGCCATCGGGACCGGATCAGCGGCGTTTCTGTTCTGGGTGCGCAAAGGTCTCAAACCCTTGCTGATCGGCACCGGCATGAACGCCCGCCTTGCCGACATCATTGCCAAGGCGGGTCCGGTTCTTGCGGTCGCCGTGACGACGTTGCTCGCCTGGGGCTTCGACCTTGGCGCACAGGGCGTTAAACTTGTTGGCGATGTGCCGCAAGGTTTGCCTCCGCTCACCATGCCATCGTTCTCAATGGATCTATGGACCAGCCTGATCGGGTCTGCCGTGCTGATCTCGATCATCGGCTTTGTCGAGTCAGTGTCTGTTGCGCAAACGCTGGCCGCCAAGAAGCGCCAGCGCATCAAGCCGGACCAGGAACTGATCGGGCTGGGCGCAGCCAATATGGGCGCGGCCTTCACCGGCGGCTTTCCCGTCACCGGCGGGTTCTCGCGCTCGGTGGTCAACTTTGATGCCGGGGCGGAAACGCCCGCAGCCGGTGCGTTCACCGCGGTGGGGCTGGCAATTGCCTCGCTGGCCCTCACGCCGCTGATCGCTTACCTGCCGATCGCCACGCTTGCCGCCACCATCATTGTCGCCGTGCTGTCGCTGGTGGACTTCTCGATCCTGAAGAAAACCTGGGCCTATTCGCGCGCTGACTTTGCTGCCGTCGCCATCACCATTCTCACAACCCTGCTGCTGGGCGTGGAGATCGGGGTTTCCGCCGGTGTGGCGCTGTCGGTCCTGATCCATCTGTACAAGAGCTCGAAGCCTCATGTAGCCGAGGTGGGACAGGTGCCAGGCACCGAGCATTTCCGCAATGTGCTGCGGCACAAGGTGATAACCGATGACCACATCCTGACATTGCGCGTGGACGAGAGCCTGTACTTCGCCAATGCGCGCTTTCTGGAAGACTACATCTATGACGCCGTTGCCAAGCGCCCGCAGCTCAAACACGTCATTTTGATGTGCCCGGCCATCAACGCCATCGACATGAGTGCGCTGGAATCGCTGGAATCAATCAATGAGCGGCTGAAATTGTCCGGCGTGACCTTCCATTTGAGCGAGGTCAAAGGCCCGGTGATGGACCGGCTGCTAAGGTCGCATTTCCTCGATGAGCTGACCGGCAAGGTGTTCCTCAGCCAGCATCTGGCAGTTCGCGAATTGAAGGCGGAGGCTGCGGCATGAAGACCTTTTCGACTTGCGTACCATTGGCACCACGGGTGAATCCGGGCCATATTGCCAGCCAATGTCGACAAGTGTTGCACTGAACTGAGATTGAATACCGGGTTGGGTTAGTCATGGATTACACCAAGTTCTTTACCGAGCAGCTGGATCGCCTGCAGAGCGATGGCAACTACCGCGTGTTTGCCGAGCTTGAGCGGCGGATGGGCCAGTTTCCCAAGGCAACGCGCTACAAGCCGGATGGCTCGACCAGCGAAGTCACCGTGTGGTGCTCCAACGACTATCTCGGCATGGGTCAGCACCCGGACGTGATCGCGGCCATGCAAAACGCGATCGCCTCGTGTGGCTCAGGCGCCGGCGGCACCCGCAATATCTCCGGCACCAACCACCAGCACGTCGAGCTGGAGCGCGAACTCGCCGACCTGCACGGCAAGGAAGCCGCCCTCATCTTCACCTCCGGCTACGTGTCCAACTGGGCCTCGCTCGGCACGCTCGCCTCGAAGCTGCCCAACTGTGCGGTGTTCTCCGATGCGCTCAACCACGCCTCGATGATCGAGGGCATCCGCCACTCCAAGGCAGAGCGCTTCATCTTCCGCCACAACGACCCCAAGCACCTCGACGAA
>JAWVYF010000061.1:0-11955 GCA_033722845.1 Anderseniella sp.
CACTACACACGTTATCCGTGTCAGGGGTTCGACGGATTTGTGGTGAATTTGTGTAAATGGAGGGAAGGGGAGCGTCGATAGCGCTCACGCCAGCTGGCGGCGCCAGCGGCTCCGCTAGGGCGGCCTGGCCGGCCGGCGCGCAGTCGCGCTTGCCTCGCTTCGCTCGGAAAATTACTTGCGCTCTTCGTAGGAGGTCCAGACCTTCGAGGTGCCGTCCTTCATGACCAGCACAACGTCATAGGCCTCGCGGTAGGTGCTGCCCATTTCCATGCCCGGTGACCCGGCCGGCATGCCCGGGGCGGACAGGCCGATGGCGTCGGGCTTTTCTTCCAGCAGGCGCACGATGTCTTCAACGGGCACGTGGCCCTCGATGACATAACCCTCGACCGTGGCCGTGTGGCACGAGGCATATTGCGGGGTGATGCCGAGCTTTGTCTTGTGTTGCGACAGCGAGCCCATGTCCAGGTTGGACTGCTCGACCTTGTGTCCGGCGGCCTTGATGTAGTCGATCCAGTGCTGGCAGCAGCCGCATGAGGCGGACTTCTTCACGTCGAAGCTGAGCGCATCGGCTAAGGCAGCAGGACTGAAGGCGATCAGGGCGGCAAAAGTGAAGGCAAAACGATTCATCGGAAACCTGTTCTCCGGTTGACTGATTGGTAGAGACCAACATGATCGGGGAAACATGGCAATTCAAGGATGTGTGAGATGGCAGGCGTGAGAGACAGGGTGGCGCTGGTGACGGGCGCGGGCAGCGCGGGCGGTATCGGTTTTGCGTGCGCACGTCTGCTCAGGGCGGCAGGCGCGAAGGTGGCGGTGACCTCGACAACGGACCGGATTTTCGAGCGGGCGAAGGAGCTGGGAGAGGGCACGTTCGCGCATGTGGCGGACCTGGTGGAGACTGATCAGGTCGATGCGCTGGTGCAGGCGGTCGAAGGGGCGCTTGGCCCCATCGACATCGTCGTCAACAATGCCGGCATGGTGCAGACGGGGCATGACGAGCCCTCAAGGCTGGTGCACGAGATTCCCGACAGCCAGTGGCGGCGCGGCATGGACATCAACATCACCACGGTGTTCAAGGTGACGCGGGCCGTGGTGCCGGGAATGATCAAGCGGCGCTATGGGCGCATCGTCAACATGAGCTCGGTGACCGGTCCGCTGGTGAGCAATCCGAAGGCCACGATCTATTCAGCCGCCAAGGCCGGCATCATGGGCATGACGCGGGCGCAGGCCATTGAGTTGGCACAGTACAACATCACGGTGAACGGGATCGGACCCGGCTGGATCGAGACGCCGTCTTCGAGCCCGGAGGAAATCTTCGCCGGCAAGCAGGCGCCCATCGGACGGCCCGGCACCGCAGACGAGATCGGCCATGTGGCCTTGTTCCTGGCCAGCGAGGAGGCGAGCTTCGTGACGGGGCAGCTGATCGTGGCCGATGGCGGCAATACGCTGACGGAGTACAAGGGCCCGGAAGAGGGGTATTACTGAGCGCAAACCGGAAAGTGGGAACCGGTTTCCGGACACTTTGCGCGATCGAGGAAGACCAAGATGGCGTTTCCGCCTGAGCGCATCATTTGCCTGACCGAAGAAACGGTGGAGGCGCTTTATCTGCTGGGGCGCGATCAACTCATCGCGGGCGTGACCGGCTATGCCGTGCGGCCTGCGCGGGTGCGCAAGGAGAAGCCGCGGGTCGCGGCGTTCACCTCGGCCCACACGGACAAGATACTGGCGCTGAAGCCGGACCTGGTTCTGGCATTTTCCGACCTGCAGGCAGATATCGTGGCAGACCTGATCCGGTACGGCATTGCGGTGCACTGCTTCAACCAGCGCAGCGTCGAGGGCATCTTCGACATGGTGCGGACGCTGGGGGCGCTGGTGGATGCGCGCGATGAGGCAGGGTTGCTTGTGTCGCGGTGGCGGGACAGGATCGAGTCGCTCAAGGCGGCAGCGCCACGGGCGCGGCCACGGGTCTACTTCGAGGAGTGGGATGAGCCGATGATTACCGGCATCGGCTGGGTGTCGGAACTGATCGGGGTGGCGGGCGGCGAGGACTGTTTCGCGCACCTGCGGACGCAGCAGGCGGCGAAGGACCGGATCATCGAGCCGGACGAGGTGATTGCGGCGGCACCCGACATCATCATCGGGTCCTGGTGCGGGAAGAAGTTCCGGCCCGAGAAAGTTGCGGTGCGGCCCGGGTGGGCGGCGATACCGGCTGTGAAGGGGGGCCGGATGTACGAGATCAAGTCACCCTTGATCCTGCAGCCAGGGCCGGCGGCACTGACGGACGGTCTGGATGCACTGGTGCAGATCATCACATCGCGCGGCAACGGCAGGTTGTAATTTTACGTTGCGTTCATCTGCCGTTCAGGCAAGCTGTTTCAGCATGGACACAGTGATTAGTGACGCAACCAAACAACAAGACTGGAGACACCAGATGTTCAAGTTCCTGACCCCCGCACTTGCCGCTGCCGCGTTGATGGCCGGCGCCTCCACCCTGACCTCCACGCCTGCACAGGCCAGTGACGGCATTGCCGGCAGCTACTTTGCGATTGGTGGCTGCTTCCAGTCGCGCTCGGCAGCGCGCAAGCGGGCCCGCCGGCTGGGTGCGCAGGTGGTGCGCACCAACGACTACCCCAACTTCCGCCCGGGCTGGTGGTGCGCGGTGCAAGGCCCCTACATTCGCGATGAGGCCAACTACTGGCGCGGCGAATTCCGCCGCCGTGGCGTGGGTGATGCCTACGTGAAAAGCGGCTGGTAAGAGCGAATCTTTTCAACGGTTTGGCGCCTGGCTTGAAGATATCGAGTCAGGCGCTTTTTCATGGCGGGGCATGGTTATTCTTCGGCAGGAACCTCGCGGGGGGTGCCGTCGGCATCGACGGCGACCATGACGAAATCCGCATCGGTTACCTTGACCTTGTGCTTGGTGAGATAGCGCTGGGCCCAGGCCTCTACCTCGATGGTCATCGAGGTGCGCCCGACCCTGGCCACGGTCGTGTAGAGCTCCAGCGTGTCGCCGATCTTGACCGGCAGCTTGAACGACAATGCGTTGATGGCGGCTGTGACGACGCGGCCTGAAGCGCGTTCACTGGACCGGATGCCGGCGGCAAGGTCCATTTGCGCCATGACCCAGCCACCGAACACGTCGCCGGCGGCATTGGCGTCGGCGGGCATGGCGATAACGCGCATGGTGAGGTCGCCCTGCGGGCTGGTGGCTGATGGTTTCGAATCCTTGTTCATGAGCGAAAAGGTAGGACGTCATCATCACACGCGGCAAGGATCAAATGTGATTGATCCCTGTCAACGACCTGGTGCTGTTCAGCAGGCAAGTTGTGGCTTGAGACTGAAACAGCACTGGAGACCCATCATGATTGCGACCAAGCCGAACCCGATTGCGCTCATCGTGCTGGCAGCGGCCGGGCCTGGGCTGTTCGCGCTGAGCGCCAGCGCGCAGGCGCAGACACCGATATGGAAGCAACTCGTCGAGCAGCAGCTGCTGAATGAGCAGTTCTGCAAGGTGGAGTACTACGTTGCAGAAGAGGTGCGCGGCGAGGGCGCGGACCAGGAGATCAAGGCCAAGGTGCATTGCACGGACGGGCGTGACTTCGAGATCGAGCGCAAGGGCGAAACGATGAAGTTCCGCTTCGAGCAGTGCGGCAAGGTTTACTGCTAGCGGGCGCGCCGGCGGCCGGGATGAAATCGCGCACCGCGCAGGGCGACCGCGGCGATGGCCCAGACGCCGATATTCGTCAAGAAGTCCTGCCCGTAACCGGCAGCTTGTGAGGCCAGCGCGCCGATGGTCATTTGCATGAAGCCGGCAAGACCGGCACCCGACCCGATGTTTTTCGGATCGACAGATATCGCGGCTGTCAGACCGTTCGGAATGGTCAGTCCGTTACCGAAGGCACAGACCGCCATGGGGATGAACAGCGTGGCGGGATGGGTGAAGCCGGCAACTGCAAAGGCCAGCATGGCCAGCGCGCCGGCGAGCGTCAGCCAGTTGCCATAGCCGATCATCCGGTCGTTGCCGATGTTCTCCGAAAATCGTCCAGATGCAAAGTTGCCTGCCATGTAACCCAACGCGGCGACGATGGTCCACGTGCCGTACTCGACCGGTGTGTAGCCGCGCACGGTGATGATGATGTACGGCGCGACGGCGAGATAGATGAAGAACACCGCAGCACCGAACGAGATGGTGGCTGTGTAACCCCGGAAGTCGCGGTTGCGCAGCAGCTGCCGGTATAGCCTGGTGCGGATCAGCGAGGCATCCGGTTGCAGGGTCAGATTGGTTTCGGGCAGGAACCAGGCGGCACCGGCCAGCACGCCCGCACCGATCATGGTGAGCAGCCAGAAGCTGGCGCGGAAGGAAAAGTGCTGGTCGAGAATGCCGCCGATAAGGGGAGCGATCATAGGTGCGATCACCCAAGCCATGGTGATGTAGCCGAGCACCGAAGCGGATCGCTCACGCGAGAACATGTCGCGCACGATGGCGCGTGACAGGATCATGCCGGAGGCACCGCCAATGGCCTGGACGCCGCGCGCCACGATGAGCATTTCGATGGAGGTCGCCAGCGCACACGCCACGCTGGCTGCCACGAATAGCGCCATGCCGGCCATCAGCGTGGGCCGGCGTCCATAGCGGTCGGACAGCGGTCCATAGACCAGCTGACACAGCGCGAGGCCTGCCAGATAGACAGTGAGGGTCAACTGCACGATGCCGGGCGCCGTGCCGAAGGTTGCCTTGAGGCCGGGCATGGACGGGATGAAGATGTTCATGGCCAGCGGACCGACGGCGGCCATGGCGATGAGGATGCCGTAGGGCACTCTCGGCGCGGTGGTCTGACCGGTATCGTCGATGGTTTCAGCTGTCATGGGACCCGCAATAGACCACGAAACCGCCTTGTGAATACAGGGCCCGGGTGCGGGGCGTCCATGCGCTGGTGGCATGACAGGCGTGGTGCGATTGGCGCGTGACCGGGTGGTGTGTTGCAGTCTAGATAGGGGGGTGATGACGACTGATACCAACATGGCCAGCCGCGATGCGGGCTCCGTTGCGCAAGGGCTTGCCGCCATGTGGGTGGCGGTGATCGTGTTTTCGGTGGCTGACGGCATCGGGAAATGGGCAGGCGGGGAAGGCTTTGCCGCAACGCAGATCGTGTTTTTCCGTTACCTGTTCGGGCTGGTGCCGATGGCGCTGGTGATCTGGTGGAATGGGGTCGAGGCAATCCGCACGAAGCGGTTCGGCGCACACATTCTTCGCGGGGTGCTGATGTCGGCAGCGCTTGCGCTGTTCTTCTGGGGCTTGGCTTATGTGCCGCTGGCAGACGGAATAGCGGTGGCGTTTACTGCACCGCTTTTCATTACTGCGCTGTCTGTGCCTGTGCTGGGCGAACGGGTGGGCCTGCCGCGCTGGAGTGCCGTGGTCGTCGGCTTTGTTGGCATGCTGGTGATCGTCAGGCCGGGGTCGGAGAGCTTTCAGCCGGCAATGCTGATTATCGTGGCATCGGCGTTTGTCTTTGCGCTGGGCATTACCTATACGCGAAGGCTGGCCCGGACGGAGACGGTGGCCGGGATGTTTACCTGGACGACGCTTGTATCGCTGGCCGTGTTCGCCCCGCTGGCGGCAATGAGCTGGGTCACACCGCACGGCAATCACCTGACGGGGTTTGCCATTCTCGGCCTGATCGGCGGGGCGGCGCATTATCTCGTTGGTATTGCCTACCGCAATGCACCCGCAGCAGTGGTGGCACCACAGGAGTACATGGCGCTGATCTGGGGTGCGATCATCGGCTGGATGGTGTGGGGCGACGTGCCGTCGGCGTGGACCTGGGTGGGGGCCGCCATCGTTGCGGGGGCAGGCGGGTTCATTGCCATGCGCGAGGCAAGGGCTGAACGCCGCCGCAAGGTGCAGGCAGGGCAGGTGAGCGCATGAGACGGCAGACACTGACAGTTGAGGCAATGGGCGCGCGCGGTGAAGGCGTGGCGCACGATAGCGCTGGCGAGGTGGTGTACGTGCCGTACAGCCTGCCGGGTGAGACGGTGGAGGCTGATGTCAGCAAGGGGCGTGGGCGGCTGGTAAGCGTGGCGAAGCCGTCTGATGAGCGCGTCGAGGCACCTTGCGGTTACTTTGGCAAATGTGGTGGTTGCGCGCTGCAGCACTGGGCTGAGGCACCTTACCGGGCGTGGAAGCGCCAATTGGTAGTACACGCGCTGGCGCGGCGCGGGCTGGACGGCGTGGAGGTGATGCCGCTGGTCAATGCGCACGGGACAGGACGCCGCCGGGTGACGCTGAGCGTGGAAAGAGGCCGGGCCGGTTTCAGGGCGCACCGCAGCCATGATCTGGTGGCGATTGACACTTGTCCGGTGCTCGACCCGGCATTGGCGCAGGCGGCGCAAATTGCCGAGGCGCTGACTGGTGCTGTGGGCGCGCGCAAGGGGATGCGGGTGCACCTGATGGCGACGGACAGCGGCATTGATTGCGAGCTTGTCGATGTGGACGACCCGGAACTTGAGGCCCGGGTGAAGGTGGCCGAAGTGGCGGAAGCGTTTGATCTTGCCCGGGTGACGGCATCGGGTGACCTGCTGATCGAGAAGCGCAAGCCGGTTCTCGACGTGGACGGGGCCCGCGTGACGCCGCCGCCGGGCGGGTTTGCGCAAGCAACGGCGGCGGGCGAGGCAGCCCTTGCCGGTCTGGTGCTGCCTGCGCTTGAAGGGCACGCGATCGTGGCGGACCTGTTTTGCGGCTGGGGTACGTTTGCGCTCAGGCTGGCGCGCCAGTCGAAGGTGCTGGCCATCGACAGCGACACGGCATCGGTGGAGGCGCTTTCGGCAGGGCTTCGCACCACGCAAGGGTTAAAGCCGGTGGTCACCCGGGTGCGCGACCTGATGCGCGATCCGATAACGGCTGCCGAACTGAAGGGCGTGACCGGCGTGGTGTTCGACCCGCCGAGGGCCGGGGCATCGGCACAGGCGGAAGAGCTGGTGGCAGCAGACGGCGTTGTGGCGGTGGCCGGTGTTTCATGTGATGCAGGTACGTTTGCGCGCGATGCAGGCATTCTGGTCAATGGCGGCTTCAGGCTTGATCGCGTGGTTCCGGTCGACCAGTTCCTGTACTCATCGCACGTTGAAATGGTGGGGATATTCGCGCGGTGATGGCTGAGCGCAAGGACAGGATCGACCTGGCAGGGGGCTTCTGGCTGGTGATGTTCGCCGGTCTGATGGGCATCAACCAGGTGCTGGTGAAGCTGGTGAACGCGGGGCTTGCGCCCATTGCGCAGGCCGGCCTGCGCTCGATCTGCGCGCTGGGGCCAGTGCTGCTGTATGCGTGGTGGACGCGCAAGCGGTTGTCGGTGAGCGATGGCAGCCTGTTGCCGGGCATCCTGTGCGGGTCGCTGTTCGCCATCGAGTTCATGATGATGTTCACCGCTTTCGACTATACGTCGGTGTCACGGGCCACGATGCTGTTCTACACCATGCCGTTCTGGCTGGCGCTGGCGGCGCACTTTTTCATTCCGGGCGAGCGGCTGACGCTGTTGCGTACGGCCGGGCTGGCGCTGGCGATTACCGGGGTCGGCTGGGCGCTGGCCCACAACGAGCATCCGGCAACGCAGTACGCGCTGTTCGGCGACCTTTTGTGCATCGGCGGGGCGATGTGCTGGGCAGGCATCGCGCTGACCGCACGGCTGACCAAACTGTCGAAGTCGTCGCCGGAAATGCAGCTTGTCTATCAGCTGGCGGTGTCGAGCGTGATCCTGTTGCCGGTGGCGGCCTTGTCCGGGCCGATGCTGCGCGAGTTCACCCCGGCCATTGGTGCCATGTTCGCGTTTCAGGTGCTGGTCGTGGTGGCTTTCGGCTTCCTGATGTGGTTCCGGGTGCTGGCGATTTATCCGGCCTCCGACATGGCGTCGTTCGGCTTCCTGACGCCGCTGTTCGGCGTGGCGTTCGGCTGGCTCATTCTGGGTGAGAAGATCAGCTGGGGGTTTGCCGGCGCGCTTGCGCTGGTGTGTGCTGGAATCGTTCTGGTGAACCGGAAAGGAAAGGCGAAGGTGGCGGCGGTAAAGCCCGGCTGACGCGCTGGTTTGTTTGCCCCCTGTCGGAGTTTCGCTCGCCTTGCTTGCCCTGCCACGGAGGGAATGGCGCGCCTATCAAGTGCCGTGGTTGAGAACGACGACGCGGGCGCCCTTGAGGACGCGGCGGTGGAGTTCGTCGATGTCCTGGTTCAACATGCGGATGCAGCCGGACGACATGGCCTTGCCGATGGATGAAGGGTCGTTGGTGCCGTGAATGCGGTAGAGCGTATCGCGGCCGGTCATGTCGTAGAGGTACAGCGCGCGGGCGCCGAGCGGGTTGTCCGGGCCGCCGGGCATGCCGTTGGCCCACGGGGCAGCCTGCGGATCGCGGGCGACCATTTCGGCCGGTGGGGTCCAGCGCGGCCAGCGTGCCTTGCGGCCCACATAGGCTTCGCCCTGCCAGCGGAAGCCATCACGGCCAACGCCGACGCCGAAGCGCAGCGCCTCGCCGTTACCGCGCACCAGATAGAGAAAGCGTTTGCGCGTATCCACGACGATGGTGCCTGGGTGTTCCGGTCCGTTGTAGCGCACAAGCTGGCGGCGGAACTGCGGTTTGATCTTCGACAGCGGAATGCGCTCGATGGGGTAATCGATCGGGCTTTCCAGTGGCGGACGCGGGGCGACGGCCTGCTCTTGTTGCTGCTGCGGCTCGTAGGCCTGCGAGGGCGGCAGGGGCTGTTGTTGCTGCTGGTACTGGCGCGGGTTGGCGTGGGCCGGTGAGACCGAGCCGGTGGCCTGGTCATGCGGAACCGGCTGGCGCGAATACCCGCCATTGCGGCGCAGCCAGCCTTCGATGGTGTCGATGTTGAACGGTTCGGCGCGGGCAGACGCAGCGCCTGCGCCCAGCAGTGCACTTGCACCAATGCCGGAGAGGAATGTGCGTCTGTCGATCCTGTTGCTCATCTCGTAACCCCCAATCCTGCAGGCAACCCGTTCGGGCCTCCTTGAGAGAAAGGATACCTCGAACGTGGTTAAGACTTTGTTAGGAGTAGGCAGGCTTTGCGGCGCGGTTTTGGAGGGATTGCGTCAATCTGTTGGCGCAAGCGGCAGGGCGGCGAGCCATGAGTTTACCCGCTCCTCATTGGCACCAAGGTCGGATCGGCCGACGAGGCTGCGCGAGTAGATGGCAAGTGTCGAACTGTTCTCGCCGGCGGGCCAGGTGTGCACCGAGATTGTGTCCGGAAACTGCAGGATGGCGGAGGTCTGGACGAACCTGATCTCACCGGAGGCAGGATCGGCACTGCCGGCAACGTGGCGGGTGCGGGGCATGGCGGACCAGCTGGCAATCAGGGTTTCGCGCAGGCGTTGCTCGGCGGCGGCAAACAGCGGCGCGGGCTGGTCTGCCCGGGCTTCACACTTGCCCGGCGGGCAGACAAGATACTGGTTGGGCGAGGTGCGCAATTTCAGCGTCGCAAAATTGACCGGGCCCTGATCGGCCGGGCCGGCCAGAACGGCCCAGGTGCGCTCACCAGCGGCAAAAATGAAGGCCGCCGCAACCAGCACGATTGCGGCGGCAAGATAGAGCCATTTCATGGCTTGAAGACCCGCAAACTTCAGTAGTTCGGCTTGCCGGTATCGATGGCGCGGGCGAGCATCATGTACTCTTCGCAGGTGGTGCCGCAGCGCTTGCCGATCTCGTCAAGCTGTTCGCGAGCCAGTGAAAGCTTGCCGAGCTTGACGTAGCCTTCGCCGAGGTACTCGCGGGCCAGCACATAGTCCGGATCGGTCTTCAGTGCCTGGTGATAGAAGGTGATGCCCTCGTCAACCTTGCCCAGCTTGCGGTGGGAAAAGCCCAGTCCATTGAGGGCTTCGGGGTCGGACTTGTCTGCGACCAGCCGGAACACCTCGATGGCCTGTTCATACTGGCCGGCACGGGCAAGCGCCCAGCCTTGTGCCTTGAGGGAGCTGTCCGGTACCACTTCGGAGGTCTGCCTCACGCACTTCTTCTTGGACGACGAGTAGACGTAGCCCTTCTTGCAGGTGGGGGTGGAGGTCGAGGTATCAGACCCGGCTGCATTGGCGGCGGTAAACGAGGTGGCAGCGGCAAGGGCTGCAGCGAGGGAAAGGATCGTCAGACGCATATCTGGAAAACTCCGGCGTTGATGGATTGACATGACGCACGTGCGGGCGAGGGTTGAGCGGCGCACGGCAAGTTGTTGATCCGGATACTGGCACAAGCTGTTCGGTGATTGCCAGCGCGGGACATAGCAAGTCACGCAAATGTGTCGAAAGGCGGTTCAGATAACAAAGATGGTTGAGATATGCCATTGTGCGGGATAACCTTCCATGAGGACGGTGTGGTCCGGTTTCCGGCAGGATCCGGTTTAACGGCTTGGCGACGTGAAACGGAATTTGTTCAGAAATGCCCTGTTGACATTGGCGGTAACGGTGCCGCTGGCCGCGTGCGGGCACGCCGGCCTTCTGGATGACGGTGGGCTGGGCAGCGCAGATCTTGGTGCGGACCGGTCCGGCAAGATGGCGATCCGCCCTGCCGGGGGCAATGCCGACATGGCGCGTCAACAGCGCATTGGCGATGAACTGGCGCAGCGGGCGCTGGGCATGATGACGCGCTCGCAGGACACCGAACTGGAAGACTACCTGAACCTCATCGTGAACCGGCTGCAGGCCACTGCCCGACACGGTGTGAGCGGCCTGTTTTACCGGGTTTACCTGATCGACAGCCCGCATGCGAATGCGTTCACGCCCGGCGGTGGTCATATCTTCGTCACGACGGGGATCATCCGGCGGCTGCGTACCGAGGCACAGCTGGCGATGGTTCTTGCGCACGAGATGGCGCACAACCGGGCAACCCACGTGGTGAAGGGCCAGGATGGCCAGTCGCTCAACAAGCGGGTGACGGCGTTCGGCAAACGGATATTCGATGACAAGCTGGGCGTGCCGTGGCTGAGCAAGGGTGTGAAGGCGCTGGCTGACACAAGCCTGAGCAGCTACACCCGGGCGCAAGAAGAAGAGGCCGACCGGATCGGTTTCCAGTACTTCGTGGCAGCCGGTTATGACCCTCGCGAGGCACCGCGAAGTTTTGCGGCCCTGATCGAGGTGGATGCCCAGAAGAAAAGCATCTTCGATGTGTTCGATGGATATCCGGAAGGCATCAAGCGGGCGGAAGCGATCAACGGGCTGGTGTTCAACCGCTATGGCGAACGCGATACCTCGCACCTGACCCGCAACACCTCCAGCTACGTCCGTCTGGCACAGGCCTACTGGCAGTAGCTTGCCCAGCCGGGCCCGCAATGTGCGCGAATGCACATCGCTTCCTCACGATCGCGTTATCTTGAAGTGAACAAGGGACAGGACATGTGCGCACCCTGTCCGGGCGGCCTCATGCGCGAACAAGAATGAGGAAAACAAAATGACCCGCATAATGAAACTGTCGGTTTCCGCCCTGTCGCTGGCCGCTGGCGCGGTGATGCTTGGTGCCGGAACATCTGCGCCGGCTCAGGCTGGCGTGATCTACTATGGCGATCACATCACCTATCGCGAAGCCAAGCGGATGTGTGATGGCATTCATGGCCGCGTGTTCCTGGGTGACCGCGACCGGTATGGCTGCCAGAACCAGCCGGGCAGGCGCCGGGCCAAGCGTCCGCCGCCGCCGCCTCCACCCGGTGACGACGTGCCTGAGCTGTTCAGCATCAAGAAAACCTCCAACCCCGGCAAGCGGCAGAACTTCACCGGCCGCAAGGAGTTTCCCAGCATGATCGGCCACCAGGGTGGCGGTAATGGTGGTAGTGGCGGCAACGGTGGTGGAGGTAACGGCAATGGCGGCGGTTCTGCCGGCGGTCCGTTCTGAACCATCCACTCACAACCCGAACGACTGCGGCATCGGAGAATTGCTCTCCGGTGCCGTTTGGCTTTTCAAGGCAGGCTTAACGGA
>JAWVYF010000062.1:0-11941 GCA_033722845.1 Anderseniella sp.
AATTCTGACCCGATGGCCCAGTTCGATGTGTACCGGCTCAAGGCGCTCAATGGTTATGGCGTGGATATCCAGCACGCACACCTCGACCAGCTGCCAAGCCGGCTGATGCTGCCGTTATTGCCGCCAGCTGCCTTTGCCGGCGGTATCAACCGGCTCAATCCGCTCGTCGAAGTCAACGGCGAGAGCTTTGTCATCAAGACTGAGTTCGCTACTGCAATCGGTGTTCGCGAACTTGGCAAACCTGTCGCCAATCTTTCAGATCACCGCGACCAGATCATTGCCGCCATGGACATGCTGGTCACAGGCATCTGACGATACCGCAGCCGGCACGCTCTACTGGATCTGCCCCGGCCCCCAGCCGCGAATGAGCTGCGGCGAGGCCGGGTTGAAAAAGCCCGCCTGCTGCACCTGCAGAAACTCCGGCGGCACCGACACGTTGTGCGGGAAGAACACGTACTGATAGTCCTTCACGCCCACGATCGGCGGCTGCCGGAACCGTTCAAAATAGTCGTAGCCGGTCTTCAGGTTGCGCCAGTAGTTGATGTGCTGGCTGGCCGCATGGCGGATCAGGTTGGTCTCGTTCAGGCGGAACGGATAGGCGTGCACCGGAAACTCTTTCTGCCCATACAGAAACGCCT
Organism: Anderseniella sp.; assembly: GCA_033722845.1. Classification (GTDB taxonomy): domain Bacteria; phylum Pseudomonadota; class Alphaproteobacteria; order Rhizobiales; family Aestuariivirgaceae; genus Anderseniella. The sequence goes on from JAWVYF010000062.1 coordinate 639, forward strand.
CGCGCGCCAGCGAAAACAGCTCCTGTACCTGCTCGTCATTGATCGCGTAGCACCCGCGTGACGAGCACCCGCCGTGCACCATCAGGTGAGTGCCGGTGCGCCCGTGCGCCTTGTCGAAGGCATTGGGGTAGCCGATATTGAACGACAGGTGATATTTGGATTTCGGGTTCATCTGGCGCTGCGAGACCATGTAATAGCCTTCCGGCGCCTGCCGGTCACCTTCCTGGAATTTCGGCCCCAGCACGCCCGAGCGCGAGCAGATCTGGTAGGTGCGGAAGTGGACATACGGCCCGTATTCCTGCTGCAGCCATACCTCAAGCTCGTTCTCTTCCTTGAAGATTCGCACCAGCAGCGGCGCACCAACCTTCAGGTTGTTGGCGCGCAGGTCCGCCATTACCTTCGGTGACAACGGTTCGAGCGACTTGTGCGTACTCATGCTGCATGCGCCAAGCAGGCTCACGCACCCGGCCAGGCCCACAGCCAGCAGGCTGCGCCGGGAAAGCTGTTCCTTGCGCTTGCTCTCGAACGTCATGGTCCCACCAATGGCCCTAGTATTTGGCACATTTGCGGCAGTGTGCGCCAACATCCGCTAACGATCAATTAACCACGTACGTCTTGCGGGCAACCTTGACCTGCGGCACCCGGCGTTCGCGCTCAAAGGCGTCATAGCCCGGTTTCAGCATGGTCCAGAAGCGGTGCCACTTGTGTCCCTTCCGGCGCGCCAGCGCATCCGCCGTCAGCCGGAACGGAAAGGCGTGCACGTCGATTTTCTTCTGGCCCGCCTTCAGCGCTGCCTCGACCAGCCGGTACACCACCTCCACCTCGTGATCGCGGATCGCATAGCAGCCGGCCGACGAGCACCCGCCATGCACCATCAGGAACGATCCGGTGCGTCCGTGCGATCGGTCATAACGGTTGGGGAAACCGAGATTGAACGACAGGTGGTGGCGCGAATTCGGGTTCAGCCGGCCCCGGTTCACCCAGTAGAAGCCCTCCGGTGCCTGCTTGTCGCCCTGCTTCAGTTTCGGGCCCAGCCGGCCCGACCATTTGCAGATGTCGATGGTACGGAACAGCTCCCAGCCCTTCGCGCTCTTCATCCACAGCTCCAGTTCCGAGGTCTGCTTGAAGATGCGGATGAACACCGGTTGCCCCGGCTTGAGGCCACGTTGTTCCAGCTCTGTCCAGGCAGCCAGCCGGTATCGTTCAGGCTTCGGCAGTGTAATCCGGTCAGCCATCCGGCGGGTTTCGGGGATCGACATGAACACCCACGCGCTGCCCGCAAAAAGTGCTAGAACAATGCATAATTTCAGTAGAGTTTTCATATGCAATGCCGCCGGAAACTGGTGGAATCTGCTTGAAGTTTAGCAGACAAAACGGCAGGTTTGCGGCGTTCTACGCCCCCAGCGTACGCCCGATGGCGAGGAATTTTTCGCGCCGCTGCTGGCGGATCTCATCTGCGCTCATGTGCTTGAACGGCAGCAGCGCGAGGCGAATTTCCTCAGCCGCATTTGCCATCGCTACATCGCGGGCACGGTGCGCACCGCCAACCGGCTCAGGCACAATTTTGTCAATCACACCAAGGTCTTGCAGGTGGCTTGCAGTAATCCGCATGGCCGTCGCAGCCTCGCTGGCCCGCGCTGAATCGTGCCACAGGATCGACGCCGCCCCCTCCGGCGAAATGACCGAATAAATGGCGTGTTCCAGCATCAGCACCGAATTGGCCGTGGCAATCGCCACAGCACCGCCCGAGCCACCTTCGCCAATGATCGTGGCAATGATCGGCGTGCCCAGCCCGAGGCAAGAATCTGTAGATCTTGCAATGGCTTCCGCCTGTCCGCGCTCTTCCGCGCCGATGCCGGGATAGGCGCCTGCGGTGTCCACGAACGTCAAGACGGGAAGCGAAAATCGCTCTGCCAGTTCCATCAACCGAACCGCCTTGCGATAGCCTTCCGGCCGCGCCATGCCGAAATTGTGCTTCAGCCGCGACTTGGTATCAGAGCCTTTTTCCTGGCCGATCACCACCACCGGCTCACCCTGGAAACGCCCCAGCCCACCCATCACCGCGTCGTCTTCGGCGAACTTTCGGTCACCGGCCAGCGGGGTGAATTCGGTAATGAGTTCAGATATATAGTCGCGCGTATGCGGCCGGTCAGGGTGACGGGCGACCTGCGTTTTCTGCCACGGATCAAGGTCCGAATAGAGGTCGGCCAGCGACTTGGCCAGCTTGGATTCAAGCTGCTTCACCTCATCCGCGATGGACACACCCTTGTCATCGCCTTCGCCAATCGACTTCAGCTCGGCGATCTTGCCTTGCAGTTCGGCAATTCGGGTTTCGAAATCAAGAAATGTCTGCATGGACGCGGAATGACCGATAGATGTGAAAATTCGCCCGCAACGTGGCGAGTGCTCACCCGCCTGTCAACCTGCATTTGCAGGCGACGGATCAGGAGCGGACCCGCGCCAGCGGGTGGTGGGTTTCCACCACATCGCGCAGTTTTTCCGGCAGCACATGCGTATAAATCTGCGTCGTGGCGATGTCGGCGTGGCCCAGCATCTGCTGCACGGCACGCAAATCCGCCCCGCCCTGGAGCAGGTGACTGGCAAAGGCGTGACGCAACACGTGCGGCGAGACCTTCGCCGCCGGCAAACCGGCATCTCGGGCCAACTGCTTGAGGACAAGCGCAAAATGCTGGCGGGTCAGATGGCCTTCTTCACCTCGCGATGCAAACAGGTATTGACCGGCCGGCAGATCGCGGCCATCGGCTTGCAGTTTGAGATGGGCGAGCCAGGTATCAATGGCGTGGCGCGGAGCAGATGACAGCGGCACGAGACGCTCGCGCCGGCCCTTGCCCCGCACCGCGATGAACCGGTCATCGGCGGACACCATGCCCACGGTATGTGAGACAAGGTCCGATACGCGAAGCCCCGTGGCATACAAGACCTCAATCAGGCACGACAGCCGCAACGCCCGCGACTTCGCCTTGTCGGTCGTGGCAGCCACCGCCTGCTGACGAACACACGCCAGCAACCGGTCCACCTCACCGACGCTCATGACCTTCGGCAGGGCACGTTCGCGCGAAGGCGCCGCAATAACAGCGGCCGGATCATCGGCACTTATGCCTTCGGAGTACGCAAACTTGTGCAACTGCCGCACCGCAGACAACCGCCGCGACGTGGTCGAACGTGACAACCCCTCGGCCTGCATGGTCTCCAGCCAGTCCCGGATATCATCGCTTGATGCAGCATCAAGCCCGCGCCCACGCCCTGCAAGAAATCCGGCATACAGATCGAGATCACGCGCGTAAGCCGCCAGCGTGTTGGCCGCCGCGCCGCGCTCTGCACTCAGCATTTCCAGAAAGGCAGACACCAGCCGCCGGTCCGCCGCATGGGCAGACGAGTGCGCGAAGCTGGCTGTTTCAGTCGTTGAAGATCGCATGTGGCAACCGCTTGACCACGTCCTGTTGCGATGGTGGTGCTGCGGAAAGCCACCACATCGCGCCATATCCAATGACACCCAAACACACCATGATTAACAGAAAGCGAAGGCTGTCCGGCATGTCTGGCTCACTTGCGGCTCACGGAATTGGACTATGACTGCTGAAGCTTCAGTGTGCACCAGCCAGCAGGCAGATGCAAAAATCTTTGCCGTCAAACCTGCCTCTATGTATTAAGTGCCCGTTCGAACGACCATCAGGCAAAATACAAACACTCAACGACACCTTGTCCAGACGCAGCAAAACCTCGGAACTTGCATCCCGCGTCATTGAGCGCATCGACAACCGCAGCATCGTGCTGATCGGGCTGATGGGTGCTGGCAAGACCACAGTCGGGCGCCGGCTGGCCAGCCGCCTCAAGCTGCCGTTCGTGGATGCAGACCACGAGATAGAGCAAGCCGCAGGCAAGACCATTCCGGAAATCTTCGAGGAACACGGCGAACAATATTTCCGTGATGGTGAGCGTCGCGTCATCGACCGGTTGCTGCACGAAGACACCAAGGTTATTGCCACCGGTGGCGGCGCTTACATGAATGCAGATACCCGAGCCGCCATCGCGCAGGCTGGCATTTCGGTATGGCTCAAGGCGGACTTCGATTTGCTGATGAAGCGTGTCCGGCGGCGGTCCAACCGACCCCTTCTGCAAACCGACGATCCTGAAGCCGTGATGCGAAAACTGATCGCGGAACGATATCCGGTTTATGAGCAGGCTGACGTGACCGTACAAAGCCGCGACGTCCCGCATGACCAGATCGTGGCGTCCTGCCTTGAGACGCTGGCAGACTGGCTCGAAAAACATCCAGCCGGAGCAGATGCATGACCATCCACCCGGCCCACGACGACAGCACCGCCCGCGCCGAAATCACGGTTGACCTGGGCAGCCGCAGCTACCCCATTACCATCGGAGATGGCCTGCTGGCCCATGCCGGCGAAACCATCAAACCGTTGCTGGCCCGCCCTCTAACCGCGATCATCACAGATGAAAACGTGGCCCGGCATCACCTCGCCACACTCACTGGCAGCCTCGATGCAGCAGGCATCAGCCACAGCGAACTGGTCTTGCCCGCAGGTGAAGCGACCAAGAGCCAGCAGCATCTGATGCAGGTTTGCGACTTTGTTCTCGAAGCTGGCATCGAACGCGCCGACACGGTGATCGCCTTTGGTGGTGGCGTGATCGGCGATCTGGTCGGGTTTGCTGCTGCAATCGTCCGGCGTGGAGTCAATTTCATCCAGATCCCCACCTCACTGCTGGCCCAGGTCGACAGTTCTGTAGGTGGCAAGACAGCGATCAATTCGCGCCACGGCAAGAACCTGATCGGCGCGTTCCACCAGCCCGTCGCGGTGCTGGCCGACATTGCCGTACTCGACACGCTGCCACCGCGCGAGCTGGCGGCCGGTTATGCGGAAGTGGCCAAGTACGGCTTGCTGGGTGACGCCGGGTTCTTCGCCTGGCTGGAAGACAATGCAGCGCGGCTGTTTGATGGTGACCCGCAGGCCCGCGTACAGGCCATCCGCACCTCGTGCGAAGCAAAGGCCGCTGTCGTTGCAGAGGACGAGCACGAACATGGCCGCCGTGCCCTGCTCAATCTGGGTCACACGTTCGGCCATGCACTGGAACGCGCCACCGGTTATTCAGATGTGCTTTTGCACGGTGAGGCCGTGTCGATTGGAATGGCTCAGGCCTTCCGGTTCTCAGAACGGCTTGGCCTGTGCCCGGCCGGCAGCGCGTCCCGCGTGGAAGCGCATCTAGAGTCGGTTGGCTTGCCGATCAACCTCGCCGGCATTCGCCAGCATCTGCCCGGCGCGGCAGAATTGGTGGAAATGATGCGGCAGGACAAAAAGGCATCGGCAGGCAAGATCACCTTCATTCTGGTAAAAGCCGTTGGCAATGCCTACATCGACAAGTCGGTCGATGAGACCGAATTGAAACTGTTTCTTGAAGACGAACTGAACCTCAAATGACCCTCACACTGGGCATAATGCTGGGCGCCGCCTTCGGCCTTATCATTCTGTCGGCCTTCTTTTCGGGCTCCGAAACGGCGCTGACCACGTCGTCGCGCGCCCGGCTGCACGAATTGGAAAAGCGCGGCAACAACAAGGCCGGAAAGGTCCTCAAGCTGAAGGAACAGCCTGAGCGGCTGATTGGCGGCATCCTGCTTGGCAACAACCTGGTCAACATCCTGGCATCGTCGCTGGCCACCACAGCGTTCCTGCAATTGTTTGGCGAAAGCGGCGTGATCTGGGCCACGCTGGTCATGACAGCGCTTGTGCTGGTGTTTGGCGAGGTGATGCCGAAGACCTACGCCATCGTATATCCGGAGCGTTTCTCGCTCCTGGTGGCCTCGGGCATCGCGTTCACGGTCCGCGTTTTTGCTCCCATCGTGATGGGCGTTGAACTGATCGTGCGCAAGGTCTTGTCGCTATGGGGCGTTGACCTGACCAACGCCACCAACATCCTGTCACCCCAGGAAGAAATCCGCGGTGCCATCGACCTTCATCACAAGGAAGGCGCGGTGGTCAAAACCGACCGCGACATGCTGGGCGGCGTGCTTGACCTGTCCGATCTGGAAATCGCCGACCTGATGGTCCACCGCACCAAGATGTTCTCGCTCGATGCCGAACTTGGCGCGGACGACATTGTCACCGAGTTGTTGAAATCGGGGTTCTCGCGCGTACCGCTGTGGCGCGACAACCCGGACAATATTATCGGCATCCTGCATGCCAAGGACGTGCTTGCGGCCATTCAGGCCAACAAGGGTGATCTGAACAAGATCAATATCCCGGCCCTGTGCTCAAAGGCATGGTTCGTGCCTGACACCACAACCGTGAAGGCCCAGCTGTCAGCCTTTTTGCGGCGCAAGACGCACTTTGCCATCGTCGTCGACGAGTACGGCGAGGTGATGGGCCTGGTTACACTCGAAGACATTCTGGAAGAGATCGTCGGAGACATCGCCGACGAGCACGATGTGATCAGCGCCGATATTGCGCGCGAAGCTTCCGGCTCAATGGTGGTGAACGGATCGCTGCAGATCCGCGACCTGAACCGCGCCAACGACTGGAATTTGCCAGATGACGAGGCGAACACTGTTGCCGGGTTGGTCATCCACGAAGCGCGCATGATCCCTGAAAAGGGTCAGGCGTTCACCTTCCACGGCTTCCGCTTCGAGGTGGTCGGCAAGAAGCGCAACCAGATCACCCGGCTCCGCATCACGCCCGTGACGGCAGCCATGAAGAGCGCCACCGCTGCTGCTGAATAAAACCCGCTACAATGTGCGGCACAGCCGCAAGGCATCGTAAACCGCTGCCGCAACATTTCGCGACGCGCTGGCATCCCCGATCCTGTAAAGTTCGTAGGAGCCATTGCCGGCGCGAACCGGCTGTGGCTTGCCGGTAATGAGGCAGTCGATGTCTTTCACCCCGTCATTGGCCGAACCTGCCCGAAGTTGCTGGTAGACCTCGTCCACCGCCAGGGTGCCGAAATCCGTTACCACCTGGTCGACAGTGTGCTCCTGCGTGTCGCCGGTAAACTCGTTTCGCAAGATGGCTTTCAGCCGGTTGCCGTGCTTCTCCAGACCGACAAGTTCACGGTCGCGCAACACGTCAAAACCGAGCTTGTACATCTCGCGCTTCCAGCCCACCCGCTCGGCATACCCCTGCTCTTCAGCCACGGTCTCGTCCACCGTCACGAAAGTCACGTTATGCCCGTCACGCGCGAGCTTTTCCGCCGCCGTCATGGCCGAATGCCGTCCCGTCCCGTCATAAACCAGAACGTCCTGGCCTTGTGCCGCCTCACCGCCGATCACATCCCAGGCACTGCTGGCAAGATCCGCCCCCTCGAACCAGCCGGGGTTGGGCACGCCACCCGTGGCAATGATGACGACATCGGGCGATAGCGCACTGACATCCTCCGGCTCGGCAAATGTGTTGTAGCGAACCTCGACACCCAGGGCCTCAAGCTCGCCCACCCGCCAGTCGATGAGCCCGGTAATGTCCTTGCGCCACGATGCGTGCTTGGCCAGCAGCAACTGTCCACCAGCCTGGGGCGCTGCTTCCAGCACGGTCACCTGGTGTCCGCGCTCAGCGCTCACCCGTGCCGCTTCCAGCCCGGCGGGGCCGGCACCAACCACCACGATCTTGCGTCTCTCCGCAGCCTTGCCGACATCATGGCCGCCTGAAAGCTCACGGCCCGTTGCTGCGTTATGCAGGCAGGTGGGCCGATGAGCCCCCATGCAATGGGTCGCACCGACGCAAGGCCGGATGCGGTCTTCTTCGCCGCGCATCAGCTTGGCGACAATGTGCGGATCGGCAATGTGCGCGCGTGTCATCGCGGCCATGTCAATCAGTCCGTCCCGGATGGCATGACGCGCTGTAGCCAGGTCGGCGATGCGCGCGGCGTGAAAAACCGGACGCGACATCTCGCGCTTGAAGGCGCCGGCCTTTTCGAGCCACGGAGCAATTGGTGACGCCATGCCGGGCATGTTGTGCATGGCAAGGGCATAATAGGTGTCCATCCGGCCATAAATGGCGTTGAAAAAGTCGACCAGACCTTCGTCCTCGAACATCTTCGCCACGCTTACGGCATCATCGAAGGTCAGCCCGTCGGAAATTCCCTCGTCCACGATGTAGCGCATGCCGACGAGAAACTTGTCCCCGGTGCGCTTGCGGATCTCGCGATAGACCTCGAGTGCAAAGCGCGCCCGGTTCTCAAGCGAACCACCATACTTGTCGGTGCGCTTGTTGGTGACGGGCGACAGGAACTGCCCCACCAGATGTCCGCCGAACAACGTCTCGATACCGTCGAGTCCGCCTTCCTTGCAGCGCGCCGCCGTATCGCCAAACGCCTTGATGACGCGGGCGATGTCATGCTCGTCCATCTCGCGCGGGATCGCCCGGTGGCGGGTCTCACGCACCGGCGACGGTCCGATCATCTCCAGCCAGTGATCGCCGTATGGATCGCCCCGCCGGCCCAGATGCGTGATCTGGCACATGAGGGCACAGCCGTGCGCGTGAATCCGCTCAGCGAACTTCTGCAAATGCGGAATGCATCCGTCATTGCCCAGATGCAGCTGGCGGAACGTGTTGGGGCTGTCCGGCGCCACATTGGAAGATCCGCCGAACATGGTCAGCGCAAGGCCACCCTTTGCCTTTTCCTCGTGATACGCCTGATATGCCTCTTGCGGATAGCCGTCCTTGTCGAGACCGCAGGCATGGCTGGTGCTCATGATGCGGTTCTTCAAGGTAACGTGCCCCACCTTGAGCGGCTGCAGCAGCGGATCGTTGGCGGGGCTGGTCATGGCTGAGGTCTTTCTCAGGCGGGTTTGGCTGATATTGCGAGCGCGTGAACGCGCTCTTTCAGTTCTTCGGCGAGGATCTCGTTGATCATGCGGTGACGCTGAACCAGCGACTTGCCCTCAAACGCCTTCGACACCACTTTCACCCTGAAATGGCTTTCGCCATCTGGCCGCGCACCCGAATGACCTGCATGCAGATGCGATTCGTCGATCACCTCCAGCGACGCCGGCTCAAGAGCCGCCGCCAGCTTGTCACAGATTTTTTGTCCGACTGGACCCAAAGCCATCTGAACACCCTTTAATTCGCATTGACCGGAGATGCGCTATATACTCTGCGGTCTTGTTGATTCACCGCGAAGTATCAGTCTGATCCAGGTTATCCGCAACCCGCCCCATGAAGCTGAACTCGAAATATTTCGACCGCATCCGCATCAAACCGGACAAGGACCAGCCGAAGCCCCAGGACTCGCGCTGCGAATGGCCGGGATGCGCCCAAAAGGGTGCCTATCGCGCACCCAAGGGCCGCAATGCGGAAGGCCAGTACTTCCAGTTCTGCATGGATCACGTGCGGGCCTACAACAAGTCCTACAACTACTTCGACGGCATGGCGGACAATGACATTGGCGAGTGGATAAAAGCCTCTTCCACCGGCCATCGGCCCACTTGGAAACTGGGCGAAAACTCATGGGCGGAGGCGCGCCGTGCCCGCGAGCGCAAGGGCGGCGGCAACACCCGCGATCACCGGGGCTTCCGTCACGACTCAGACCTCAACGATCCGCACCGGATGTTCGATGAACACGCCGACGCCTGGCGCGGGCGCAGCCAGGCAGACCGCCGCCCGGTGCGCAACGCCGAGCGCAAGGCGCTGGACACGCTTGGCCTGGAACCCGGCGCCACGGCAGACGAGATCAAGTCACAATACAAATCGCTGGTGAAACGGTTCCACCCGGACGCCAATGGCGGCAGCCGCGCCATGGAAGACCGCTTCCGCGAAATCGTGCAGGCTTACGATTACCTCAAGACGGCCGGTGTGTGCTGATTTGCTGCAATGCAATCGCTTGCGCACCTTGCAGTGCCGGACTAGAACAACACCATCAGATGAACCAGCCGACAGGCCGGCCCGGACAACACCGGCCGGCTGAGTATTTTCCGGAGATTGCTTCCCCATGAATGCCAAGTCAAAGTCCGACATACCGGGACTGCCCGACAAGACCGTTCCGGTCCGCAAGCTCTTCGGAATTGACAGCGACCTCAAGGTGCCTGCGTATAGCGAGCCGAACGAGTACGTGCCGGAAGTTGACCAGGACTACCTGTTCAACCCCGAGACCACGCTGGCCATTCTTGCAGGCTTTGCGCACAACCGCCGCGTCATGGTGACCGGCTTCCACGGCACAGGAAAGTCGACCCACATCGAGCAGGTCGCCGCGCGCCTCAACTGGCCGCTGATCCGCGTCAACCTCGACAGCCACATCTCGCGCATCGACCTGGTCGGCAAGGATGCCATCGTCATCAAGGACGGCAAGCAGATCACCGAGTTTCGCGAAGGCATCCTGCCGTGGGCCTATCAGCACAACGTTGCCCTGGTGTTCGACGAATACGACGCCGGCCGTCCTGACGTGATGTTCGTGATCCAGCGCGTGCTGGAAAGCTCGGGCCGCCTGACGCTGCTCGACCAGAACCGCGTACTGACGCCACACCCGGCCTTCCGCCTGTTCGCCACAGCCAACACCGTTGGCCTGGGCGATACCACCGGCCTGTATCATGGCACCCAGCAGATCAACCAGGCCCAGATGGACCGCTGGTCGGTCATCGTGCAGCTCAACTACCTCAGCCACGAGCAGGAGTGCGGTATCGTTCTGTCCAAGAACAAGTCTTTCAACGACGCCGCCGGCAAGAAGACCGTATCCAACATGGTGCGCCTGGCAGACCTGACCCGCAACGCCTTCATGGCGGGCGACCTGTCCACCGTGATGAGCCCGCGCACGGTCATCACCTGGGCCGAAAACGCCACCATCTTCGGCGATGTGGGCTTCGCCTTCCGCGTGACCTTCCTGAACAAGTGCGATGAGCTTGAGCGCGCCCTCGTGGCCGAGTTCTACCAGCGCTGCTTCGGCGAAGAACTGCCCCAGGGTTCGGCGGCCCTGGAACTCACCTGACGCGCAACTGCCAAGCCCCTGAAACCCAAGGCTGACTGAACAAGCGATATGGCCCAGGACCGTGATGCACCGGCGGACAACTTCAAGCGCGCCCTGACGCTCGCCATGAAGACCATTGCCGACGAGCCGGAACTGACCTGCTCGTTCGGTGCCGAGACGCCCGGGCTGACCGACAATCGTGCCCGCCTGCCTCAGGTGACCAAGGATTCCACGGCTGACGACGTGCGTGTTACACGCGGCATGTCCGATGCCATGGCGATGCGGTTGGCCAACCACAACAAGCAGGTGCATGCCCGCTACCTGCCGGCAGGCCAGCAAGCCCGTTCAGTCTATGAAGCGGTTGAGCAGGCTCGCGTGGAATC
>JAWVYF010000063.1:0-11898 GCA_033722845.1 Anderseniella sp.
AAGCCGGGGACCGATCTCGCCTGGAGGGTCTTCTGGTCCAGTTCGCGCGTATCAACCCCGCCGAGCGTCACCTCCGCCGTGCGATACCCCTCCGTGCCGACCGGCCAAAGCTGCCAGCTTTCCAGCATGCCGCACAGAGCCAATATCTGTTGCTTCGACAAGTCCGCCATATTCAGGCCGGCCACGCCCGCTTCCTGCGCCACGACAGCCGCCAATCGCTTGGGCAGCACCTCGCCCAGCGCAACCTGCACCTGACGGCGGCCTTCACGCTGACGCAAACCTGCCACTACATCGCTCGCCTGTTGGCCGGGCAACAGGTCAACGGATATGGCATCGCGCTCGTGCCAATAGGACGAGATCTGCAGAATGGCCGGGCCAGACAGGCCGCGGTGGGTAAACAGCAGCGCCTCGTCAAAAGCCGCCTTTCCACACGAAACCCGCGCATCCGCCGCCAGGCCAGCAAGCGGTGCCAATGCCTTCTTCACATCTTCGCCAAAGGTTAGCGGCACCAGCCCGGCGCGTGTTTCGGTGACCTTCAGGCCGAACTGCTCCGCGATCCGGTATCCGAAGCCGGTTGCCCCCATTTTGGGGATCGACTTGCCACCGCAGGCCACAACCAGATTGTGCGTGTGAACGCTCTGGCGCTTGCCGGCCTGTTCAAGTTCAACCTCAAATCCGGTCTCGAGCTTTCGAATACCGGCAACCGTGGTTTCAAGCCGCCACTCCGCTCCGGCAGCGCTCATCTCGTCCAGCAACATCCGGATGATCTGCTGCGCGCTGTCATCACAAAACAGCTGCCCGAGTGTCTTCTCATGGTAGGCAATGCCATATCGCTCTACCAGCTTCACAAAGTCGGCTTGCGTGTAGCGGCTCAGCGCTGAACGGGCGAAATGCGGATTGCCCGAAACAAACCGGTCCGGACGGCATTCCAGATTGGTAAAATTGCAGCGCCCACCGCCACTTATGCGAATTTTCTCACCTGGCTTGGCGTTGTGATCGACAACCAGCACCGAGCCACCACGTGACGCAGCCTGCGCCGCACACATCATGCCGGCCGCGCCAGCGCCGATGATCAGAGTATCAAGCAGGTGCATGATGCATGTGCCAGCAGTCTGCCATTGGCGTCCACCAGCTTAGCTTCTGACGTGGCCGTGCGGCGGCCCAGGTGAACCACATCACCGCGTGCCGACACGACGCCAGTCGCTGCAGAAACGGCGCGCACCATGTTCACCTTCAACTCCAGCGTGGTGTAGCCCTTGCCTGCATCAAGCCGGGTATGAACGGCACACCCCAGTGCGCTGTCCAGAATCGCCGAGATCCAGCCGCCATGAACCGTGCCTTGCGGATTGTAGTGGCTTTCATCCGGCTGACCTTGAAACACCGCCCAGCCATCACCGACCTCCACGAGGCGGATTGAAAGCGCCTTGTGCAGCGGTGCCTGCCCGCCGCGGTCATCAATCATCGCTTGCAGGTTGTCCATACCGGTCAGGTTGGGGTCGAGCTTCACTAGAACACCTCGGAAAATGAAATCACCGCTCCACCGCCTGCCTCCGGCCCAATCGCATGGCCAGATGGCGTGGGTTTCCAGGCGATGCCTGCGGTGTCCAGACACGCCAGCGCCACCTCGCGATTTTCGACCTCAACCCGGTAGCCTGCGAAGACCGGCCCATCACTCAGCGACGGGGCAGCAAAGCCATAGCTCTGGGCAAAACTGTCTGGCCGGTAAGCCGTAAGCCAGCCACGCGGCGTTTCGAACCGGACCGCGTGGGCATCTTCCTGCAAGGGATCCAGTCCGGTCAGATTGCGCAAAAATCCGGAATAGTGCAGCGGCTGCTCACATACCAGCGCAACTTCGCCGATGCTTTTTGCCGTGTTGGCATGACGTTGATACTCAAGCTTCCAGAAATGCTCCGGCGCATGCTGCTGGCAGCTAAAGAACGCAGCGCGCGGCATGCTCTCGTGCGTAACAAAGGCCAGCGAAAAGCCCACCGTCACTTCATCGCCGCCGGGCAGTTGTGCCCTGCGCGAGAATTCAAACGGTTCGTAGGTGTGCAGGCCTTTTTCCCTGAATTCGGCAAGGTCAGATGCTGCATCGAACGATTCAAAAACCAGCATCGACACGCCTTCGCGTCCGCCTTCCATATAGGCCTGGTTGAAGCGCGGAAAGGAAAAGTGCCCGTCCTTTGCAGGGGGCACCAAGTCCGGATTGGGCACATGCAGGAACTCGATGAAGAACCCGTCGAGTTGCACAAGCGAGTTGCCGGTCCCGAACGGGTGTTCGGCTGGTGGCGTCAGGGTGAAGCCCGCCTGCGCCATGCGTAACCGCATATCGCCGAAATCCTGAACGCAATGAACGATGTGATCGAGCCCTCGCATGGGACGCACCTCCATGACAATGAGCGACCATGGATACGCATCTGCCGCAAGCGTGGCAAGACGCCTGTCAGCCAATCGTGCGGCGCAGCACACTCTTCCAGTTAAGCTGGCAAATCTTGTCCACCAGCTGCTCGCCATAACCCGCCTGGCGCATAGCGCCGACAAGTGCCGGTACGCCCGATACATCGCCGATTTCTGCCGGTACAAGCGCTCCGTCGAAGTCTGACCCCAGCGCCACGCCGTCCTCACCCAGCTTGTCCACAAGGTAGTCCAGATGCCGGATCATCGTAGTTAGTGGCGTGTCGGCTGTCTGACGACCGTCTTCGCGAATGAAAGGAACGGCGTAGTTCAACCCAACAACCCCGCCAGAGTTTCTGATGGCATCAAGTTGCCAGTCCATCAGGTTGCGCGAAGAATTGGACAAAGCATGTACGTTCGAGTGCGTTGCCACCAGCGGCTTTGTGCTGATTTCGGCGATATCGCGGAACCCTTCCGCATTCATGTGCGAAAGGTCGACCAGGATACCGAGCTCATTGCACCGCCTGACCAATGCCCTGCCGGCTTCTGTCAGGCCTGGTCCCTGCTCCGGATCTGCCGGAAACCGGAACGGCACACCGTGACCAAAGATGTTGGGCCGGGACCACACCGGCCCGATTGAACGCAAACCGGCCGCATACAGAACCTCAAGCTCGCCAAGTTCTTCCCCGATCGCTTCCGCCCCCTCGATGTGCATGATAGCCGCAATCGCGCCGGCTTCTTCGGCGAGTTCAATCTCGTCGACGGTTCGGCACAGCCTGATGGCATCGGGTCGCTTTGCACACATGCGCAAAAGGATCGCTGCCATCTCGAACGTGGCGACCCTGGCCCAGCCCGAGTCCACCGGCCCGATCGGTGGCTCATCGCAAACGGCTCCGTCGCTCTTGTCGACGTGAAACCCCTTGCTGGCAGGCGGAAAGATCGCGAAGAACGCAGCAGACAAGCCGCCCCGGCGAGCGCGCGGCAAATCGATGTGGCCGCCATCATCGCCCTCTAGAAAGCGCTTGCCGCGATGGTCATCCAGTTGCCACAGCCTGAGCAGGGTATCGTTGTGTCCGTCGAAAATGGATTGCATGTGAGCTGGCCTTTCGCCTCACGGATCAGGTGAGGTGCCAGTGTGCGGCCTATGCGAGCCGCAGGCAATCGGTACGAACATGCATGCTCGTCGCGGTGCGCAGACGATACAAGCCAGAAAGCGGCCTATTCTGTGGGAACGGCAGGACCGCTTGGCGCAGTCGGCAACTGAGGCAGCACCGAACCACCGCCGGAGCCGCCGGTACCTTCCTGCTGGCCCTGCGCCGGAGCGCTTGGTGCCACCTGATCCAGAACCGAGTTCGAACCGTCAATGGCGCCGCGCGACAGGATGGCGAGCGTCAATGAGGTGATGAAAAACGCCACGGCGAGGAACGCCGTCGTCCGGGTCAGTGCATTACCTGCACCACGCGCGGTAAACAGGCCACCGGCACCACCTCCACCGCCGCCGCCGCCAATACCAAGCGCCCCGCCTTCGGAGCGCTGCATAAGCACCACGGCAATAAGGGCGAGGACGATCAGGAGGTGAATTACGGTAATGACGGCGATCATGGATTTACTCTGAGCCCTTCTGGGCAAATCAGCGTTGTCAGATGGCGCTCACATAAGCCTTCATGCGGCCAATGTAAACGGTCAGAACGCCGCGATGATCTTTGCGAAGTCTTCCGCTTTCAGGCTGGCGCCGCCCACCAGCGCGCCATTCACATCACCTACAGCCATGAGTTCAGCCGCATTGTCCGGTTTTACAGACCCGCCATAGAGAATGCGAATCCGGGCGGCTTCCTCAGCCCCGACCAGCGCCGACAGCCCGCCCCGCAACGCCTGATGCACCTCGCCCACTTGCGTGATCGTTGGTGTGTGGCCGGTGCCAATGGCCCAGACCGGCTCATAGGCGATGATGGTATTGGAGCCCGTCGAGCCTTCCGGCAACGAGGCCTTGAGTTGTTCGTGCACCACGGCCAGCGTCTCACCAGCTTCGCGCTGCACAAGGGTTTCGCCAAGGCAGATGATGGCCGTCAACCCGGCACGATGTGCCGCCTCGGCCTTTGCGCGAACAACCTCGTTCGTCTCGCCATGATCGGCGCGGCGCTCTGAGTGGCCAACGATAACGGCGGTTGCGCCAGCATCTGCAAGCATCTCGGCTGAAATGTCGCCGGTGTGCGCGCCTGATGCGGCTGCGTGACAGTCCTGCCCACCCACTGCAATGGAGCAGAACTGGGTGGCATCTGCCATGGCCGAGACCAGTGTGGCCGGCGGGCACAGCATCACGTCGCACTTCGGAGCGTCCCCGGCAAGTGCGGCCTTGAGCGCCTCAACCTGCTCGATCGAGGTCTTCACACCGTTCATTTTCCAGTTGCCGGCGGCCAGGGGCTTCATCTTCATCGCTTGCATTATCCTCATTGAGTGCGCACCCCGCCGTCATAACAAACAGTAACGTGGTGTCCATACCGCTTGCGGCGCGTGGTCCACATTTTTATATAGAGGCCAGACATTCACCAACGGAAACTCCCATGCTCACCACCCTGCGCAGCAAAACAGGCGGCTGGATCGCCAAGATTTTCATCGGTCTACTGGCGGCCAGCTTTGCCGTATGGGGCATTGAGGACATGCTGCGTGGCCGGGTTTCCGACGAATTGGCCCGCGTCGGCGAGCGCGTCATTTCCACGACCGAGTACAGCGAGCAGTTCAACCAGCAGCTGAGGGTGTACTCGCAGCGCCTGAACGAAACCGTCACGCCGGACCGCGCACGCGAGCTGGGCCTCGACCGGCAAATCCTCGGCGACCTGATGCGCGATGCAGCCCTCGACAGCCAGGCAACGCAGCTGGGCATTCGGATGCCGGCAAAGGCGGTCGCCCAGTCGATAGCAGACACTCCGCGCTTCCAGTCAGCCGATGGCTCGTTCAACGCCAATGCATTTCGCCAGCTTCTGCGCGCCAACGGCCTGAGCGAGCAGCAGTTCTTCGCAGCCGAGGCACAGAACATGACCCGCCAGGTCATCTCCCAGCCGTTGACCGCCATGGCCGTTGTGCCGGACACGCTGGTTGAACTGATCTGGAAGCACCGCAGCGAACAGCGCGATGCAAGATGGTTCGAGATCAATGTACCGGCTGGTGGTGCGAAGGAACCGTCGGACGCAGAGCTGAAGAAATACTACGACGAGAACCCGGCAGCATTTGCCCAGCCGGAGCTTCGCACCTTTGCCGTGGTCGCCCTTACGCCGGAAGCCATTGCGTCCCGGATCGAGGTCTCGGAAGAAGACCTCAAGCGGCAGTACGAAGCCGACAAGAGCAAGTACACCACCGAAGAAACCCGCAGCGTCATGCAGATACCCTTCCCCAACGAAGCGGAGGCTCAGGCAGCGGCAGACAAGATCAAGGCAGGTACGAGCTTTGAAGACATCGGCAAGGAGCGTGGCCTGACCGAGGCGGACATGTCTCTTGGCACGGTTGCCAAGGGCGCCATTCCGGATGCCGCCATTGCAGACGCAGCATTTGCCCTGGCGGACGGCGCGGTGTCAGATGTGGTCAAGGGGCGTCTGTCCACCGTACTGCTGAAAGCCAAGGTCGAGCAGCAAGGCGCAACCACGTCCCTTGAAGACGTAAAGGAACAGGTCACGAAAGACGCCCAGGCGCGCTTGGCCCGGGACCGGTTGCTCGACCTGCACGACAAGTTTGAAGATGCCCGTGCAGCCGGTGCATCGATGGATGAAGCCGCTCGGGAAATTGGCCTGCCGGTCCAGAGCGTCGGCCCGGTTGCCCAAAACGGCAATGATGCCAACGAAGAGCCGGTAACGGTGCCCGGCCACCCCAGTGCGCTCAACACGGCGTTTGAGTCAGAGGTTGGACTTGAAGTTTCGCCGCTGACCGATGGGGACAATGGCTTCACCTGGGTGGAAACACGCGAAGTCACCCCGGCTCGCACGCCCCCCTTCAACGAGATCAAGGCCAAGGTAGCGGCCTCCTGGAAGGCACGCGAGGCCGCCAAGGCAACGCGCGCCAAGGCCGAAGAGCTGGTCAAGAAGCTGGAAAACGGCACACCCATCGAGGAGCTGGCAGCGGCAGAAAACGCCGAAGTTCAGTCGGCACAAGGACTCAAGCGAACTGAAGCCTCAGCCAGCTTTACCCCCAGCGATATATCTGCCCTCTTCTCGGTGAAGCCGGACGGCAAGACCTTCTCGATGTCGCAACTGGGCACCTCGGCCAAGATCATTGCGTCCACCCCCGTCCTGGGAACCAGCTTCGACCCAACATTGCAGGAAGCCAAGGCGATCCGCGAAGTGTTGCAGTCCAACCTGTCGAACGACCTGTACGCTGAATACGTCACCGCCTTGCAGGAAGACATTGGCGTGACCATTGACGATGCCGCATGGAGCAGGCTGCGTGGCGGCCAGTAGGCCTACCCGCAGCCGACACTCTCCTCCGCTTCATCTTTCAATGCTCATCCGAGGAGGTCTCCTCCCATGCAAATCGCGCCTGACAACGAAGACTTTGCCAGCCAGTACGAAGCTGGCAAGCCGCAGGTGGTTTACACACGCCTTGTGGCTGACCTCGAGACGCCCGTCTCCGCCTTTATGAAACTCACCCGCAACGCGCCCTACAGGTTCCTGCTGGAATCGGTCGAAGGCGGCGCGGTTCGCGGCCGTTACTCCATGATTGGCATGAAGCCCGATCTGATCTGGCGCGTGAACGGCGACAAGGCAGAGATCAACACCCGTGCCAGCATCGATCCGGACGGCCCGTTCGTAGAACTGGACGAGCCGCCACTGACCTCGCTGCGCAGCCTGCTTGCGGCAAACCACATCGACGTGCCTGATGACCTGCCACCGATGGCAGCTGGCCTGTTCGGTTACATGGGCTACGACCTGGTTCGCCAGATGGAGCGGCTGCCCGAGCCCAACGAAGATGTGCTGCATGTGCCGGATGCGCTGATGATCCGCCCCACCATCATGGCGATCTTCGATGCGGTGAAGGACGAAGTAACAGTGGTGACGCCAGTCTTCCCCGAAGAAGACGTGTCGGCAAAGGCGGCCTATGCCCGCGCCTGCGACCGGCTTGAGGCGGTTGTGGATGCCTTCGACCGGCCGCTCGACCTGCAATCCTTTGGCGAGACCGATGCCGAGCCAATCGCTGCACCATGCTCCAACATTTCACCAGATGACTACATGGACATGATCCGGACCGCG
Source organism: Anderseniella sp. (assembly GCA_033722845.1). GTDB lineage: Bacteria > Pseudomonadota > Alphaproteobacteria > Rhizobiales > Aestuariivirgaceae > Anderseniella. The sequence continues at coordinate 7,629 of JAWVYF010000063.1, forward strand.
AAGGACTACATCTCCGCCGGTGACATCTTCCAGGTGGTGCTTTCGCAGCGCTTCGAGACCGAATTCAGCCTGCCGCCGTTCTCCCTTTACCGGGCGCTTCGCCGGGTGAACCCGTCCCCTTTCCTTTATCATCTGGAGTTCGACCGCTTCACGTTGACCGGCTCCAGCCCGGAAATTCTCGTCCGGGTGCGCGAAGGCAAGGTAACGATCCGCCCATTGGCCGGCACCCGTCCGCGTGGAGCAACACCGGCTGAAGACCGGGCACTGGCCGAAGAACTGCTGGCAGACCCCAAAGAACGCGCCGAGCACCTGATGCTGCTTGATCTGGGCCGCAATGACGTGGGCCGGGTATCGAAGATCGGCTCGGTCAAGGTCACTGACCAGTTTATCCTCGAGTACTACAGTCAGGTCATGCACATCGTTTCCAACGTAGAAGGCGAACTGCGCGACGACCTCGACGCCATCGATGCGCTGTCGGCTGGCTTCCCGGCAGGCACGCTCTCCGGCGCACCGAAAGTCCGGGCGATGGAGATCATCGACGAACTGGAAACCACCAAGCGCGGGCCATACGGCGGATGCGTCGGCTATTTCTCGTCTACTGGCGAGATGGATACCTGCATCGTGCTGCGTACAGCAATCGTGAAGGACGGCAAGATGTACGTTCAGGCTGGCGCTGGTGCAGTTGCAGACAGCCAGCCGGAAGCCGAACAGCAGGAATGCATCAACAAGGCCAAGGCATTGTTCCGCGCTGCTGAAGAGGCAGTCCGCTTTGCCGGACGCGCCGGAAAGGGACAGTGATGGCTGAACTGGCTGACATGACTGGCAAGATCCTGCTGATCGACAATTACGACAGCTTCACCTGGAATCTGTTTCACTACCTTGGCGAGCTTGGCGCAGACACGGAAGTCGTGCGCAATGACGCGATCTCCGCCGACGACGCCATCGCCGCAAAACCCGGCGCAATCCTGCTGTCGCCCGGCCCGTGCACACCCAACGAGGCGGGGATCTGCCTCGACGTGATCGGCAAAGCGGCTGAGGCCAATATTCCGCTGATGGGCGTTTGCCTTGGTCACCAATCCATCGGACAGGCGTTCGGCGGCAAGGTCATCCGGGCGCAGGAGCTGATGCACGGCAAGCTGTCTCCAGTCGACAGCACCGGCAAGGGGCTGTTCGAGGGCCTGCCGCAGCAGTTCAATGCGACCCGCTATCATTCGCTGATCGTGGAGCGGTCTTCCCTGCCCGATTGCCTCGAGGTGACCGCTTCCACCGGTGACATCATCATGGGCCTGCAGCACAAGGACAAGAACATCCACGGTCTGCAGTTCCACCCCGAAAGCATTGCATCGGAACACGGCCATGCGCTACTGCGTAACTTCATGAAGCTGGCCGGACTGCCGGTGAAGTAACGGAATATGTGTAATGGCTGACCTGAAACCACTCATCGCCAAGATTGCCGATGCAAAACCGCTGAGTGTCGATGAAGCCCGTGAGGCATTCAACATCATCATGTCGGGCGAGGCTACGCCCTCGCAGATCGGTGCGGTGTTGATGGGCTTGCGCGTGCGCGGCGAAACGGTGGACGAGATCACTGGTGCCGTCATGACCATGCGCGAGAAAATGATCCGCGTGTCTGCACCGGCAGACTCACTGGACATCGTCGGCACCGGCGGTGATGCGTCGGGCAGCTACAACGTATCCACCTGTGCAGCCCTTGTGGCTGCGGGTGCGGGCCTTCACATCGCCAAACACGGCAACCGGGCCCTGTCGTCCAAGTCGGGTGCCGCTGACACGCTGGCCGCTCTCGGGGTCAACATCGAGGCAAAGCCTGAGACCATCTCCCGCTGCATCACCGAAGCAGGCGTCGGTTTCATGTTTGCACCCGCCCACCACGCTGCCATGCGCCATGTCGGACCATCGCGTGTAGAGCTCGCCACGCGCACCATCTTCAACCTGCTGGGGCCGCTGTCGAACCCCGCAGGCGTCAAGCGCCAGATCGTTGGCGTATTTGCCAAACAGTGGGTGGAGCCACTGGCACACGTTCTCAACAAGCTCGGCTCCGAAGCGGTCTGGATAACTCACGGTGAAGGCGGGCTGGACGAGATCACACCGACGGGTACGACCTGGGTCGCCGAGCTGAAGGACGGCAAGGTCTCTACCTTCGAAATCCAGCCCGAGGATGCAGGTGTCCAGCGCCGCACGCTGGAGGAACTCAAAGGTGGTGATGCCGACTACAATGCCAAGGCGCTTCGCGCCGTGCTGGGTGGCGAGAAAAACGCTTTCCGCGATGCTGCAACCATGACCGCAGGTGCGGCCCTGCTGGTCGCCGGCAAGGCAAAAAATCTGAAGGAAGGCACGGCCCAGGCTGAGCAAGCCATCGATTCCGGTGCTGCGGAAAAGGTACTGGCCAAACTCGCCGAGGTATCAAACGCATGAGCGGAACCATTCTCGACAAGATCGCCGCCTACAAACGCGAGGAAGTCGCAGTTGCAAAGACACAATTCAGCGAGGCTGCACTGGTCGAACAGGCCAAAGGCGCCAGTCCGGTGCGCGGTTTTCACAAGGCGTTGCAAGCCAGGATAGCAAGCGGCGAATGGGCGCTGATCGCGGAAGTCAAGAAGGCCAGCCCGTCCAAGGGGCTGATCCGCGAAGATTTCGACCCGCCATCGCTCGCCCGCGCCTATGAAGCCGGTGGTGCGGCCTGCCTCTCCGTGCTGACCGACACCCCATCCTTTCAGGGTGCACCTGAGTTCCTTGTCGCTGCACGCGAGGCAACCGCCCTGCCCGCGTTGCGCAAGGATTTCATGCTGGATCCGTATCAGGTGCTGGAAGCGCGGGCCTGGGGTGCCGATTGCATTTTGCTGATCCTTGCCATGATCGATGACGCGCTGTGCGCCGAGCTTGAAGCCGCCGCCTTCGAAATGGGCATGGACGTGCTGGCAGAGGTGCATGATGCAGACGAGCTTGAGCGGGCACTGAAGCTCAAGACGCCGCTGATCGGCATCAACAACCGCAACCTCAAGACTTTCGAAACCTCGCTCGAGACCACCGAGACGCTGGCTCCGCTGGTGCCGGAAGAGCGGTTGGTGGTTGGCGAAAGCGGGCTGTTCACCCCCGGCGATCTCGCACGGATGGAAGCCTGTGGGGTTGAAACCTTCCTGATTGGCGAAAGCCTGATGCGCCAGGCCGACGTGGAGGCTGCAACGCGCGCCATTCTGACCAAGCCCGCTTCGATGAAGGCATCAGCATGAGCGCGCCCAAGCTGACCCACCTCGACGACGCCGGCAACGCCCATATGGTGGACGTGTCCGCCAAGGAGGTGACCGCTCGCATGGCGGTTGCCATTGGCCGGGTGGAAATGCTGCCGGAGACGCTGTCGCTCATCCGCGACGGCATGGCCAAGAAGGGAGATGTCATCGCCACTGCCCGCCTTGCCGGCATAATGGCTGCCAAGCGCACGCACGAGCTAATACCGCTGTGCCATCCGCTGATGATCTCCAAGATCACCGTCGACTTCGACATCGACGAGCCTGCATCGGCCATTGATGTGACCGCGATGGTCAAGGTCGAGGGCAAGACTGGCGTGGAGATGGAAGCCCTGACTGCGGTGTCGGTTGCTTGCCTAACCGTATACGACATGGTCAAGGCGGTGGATCGCGGCATCACCATTACGGGTGTGCGCCTGAAAGAAAAGGCTGGCGGCAAGTCTGGCCATTTCACGGTGGATTGAGCAACATCTGATGGCCCTCGTTCCTCTTAAACAAGCACTGTCACAAGTCCTAAAGGGCGCAAAGCCGCTGGACGCCGAAGAGATTCCGCTGAGCAATGCGCAAGGACGCATCCTCGCGTCGGGCTTGAAGGCACAGCGGGCCCAACCACCATTTGCCGCTTCCGCGATGGATGGCTACGCAGTCCGCGCTGACGATGTACAGTCGGTGCCGGTCGACCTGAACGTGGTGGGTGAAGCGCCTGCGGGCCACGGCTACATGGGGCGTGTGCGCAAGGGTCAGGCCGTTCGTATCTTTACCGGTGCGCCCCTGCCCAAAGGCACCGACACCATCGTCATTCAGGAGAACACCGAACTGGTGCCCGGCCAGAAGGGCTTCGTGCGTGTGCTGGAGAAAGCCAGCGAAGGCCAGTTCGTTCGCGCCGCCGGTCTCGATTTCCGCAAAGGCGAAACCTTGTTGCCGCGCATGACGCGGCTGGGTGCGCGCGAAATCGGGTTGGCTGCCGCCATGAACCACGAGCGCGTGAGCGTGGTCCGCAAGCCGTC
>JAWVYF010000064.1:0-11892 GCA_033722845.1 Anderseniella sp.
GATTGGACAGGCTGACGGAAAAATCGTCGGTGCGGGCATATCCGTGGCCGACGCCCTCAAAGCGATCAAGGATTGCTATTTCATCCGAAGCGATTTCGTAGATTACGCCGGGGTGGGACGAGCCTGTCTGCTCCACGAGGCCGGCCTTGCCGGAGCCGTCGCCGCCGGGCTTTGTGAACTGCACCGTCCAGTCTTTCGTGGTGGCCAGCGAGAGCACCCGGGCCGACGGGCAGCGGGCCAGCAGACGGTGGCTCAACAGGTTCGATCCATAGGCGAAATAGAGGAAGGTTTGCATGGCAGGCCGGATTGCGTGAGTAGCAGTCATCATGCCAATGTTGGTGATCTTTCAGGGCACTTTCAACAGGGGCAGAATCCAGATGATCGTCGAAACGCTTGAACAGCTTGCGCAACAACTGGAGGCTGGCACAACCACCTCGCGTGATCTCACCGAGGCGTGCCTTGCGCGCATTGAAGATGAGGGCGGCGAAGGTGCGCGGGTGTTCCTGATGGCTGATGCCGAAGGTGCCATCGAGCAGGCAGACCATATGGATGCGCTGCGGCGCAAGGGCAGGGCGCCATCGCGCTACGCGGGCATCCCGGTCTCGATCAAGGACCTGTTTGATGTGGCTGGTCAGGTGACGGCGGCGGGCTCGACCATTCTGCGCGGGGCGGAACCGGAAAGCCAGGATGCAACGTGCGTGGCCCGTTTGCGCGGGGCGGGATTTGTGTTCCTTGGCCGGACCAACATGACCGAGTTTGCCTATTCAGGTGTTGGCCTCAACCCGCATTATGGCACGCCGAAGTCTGTCTGGGACCGGAAGAGCGGGCGTATTCCGGGCGGATCATCTTCCGGTGCTGGTGTGTCCGTGGCCGATGGCATGGCCTATATGGGGCTGGGCACGGACACCGGCGGATCGTGCCGTATTCCGGCGGCGTTCAATGGCATCGTCGGGTACAAGTCGTCCACGGGCCGGGTGCCGAAGGACGGCGTGTTTCCATTGTCTGAAACGCTGGACACAGTCGGTCCGCTGGCAAATTCGGTGCACTGCTGTTCGATTATCGATGCGCTGATGGCGGGAGACCGTTCGCCCGGCATTGACAAGCGCGAGCCGCATACGCTGCGCTTCGGCATATTGCAGCACGTGGCGCTGGATGCCATGGCACCGGAGGTTGCGACGGCCTTTGATGAAGCCATCAAGACGCTCGGCAGGGCAGGGGTGGTGTTCTCGGAGGTTGCCTTTCCGGACCTCGCCGAGCTTCCAAGCATCAATTCCAAGGGCGGCATATCAGCGTGCGAGGCGATGGACGTTCACGCGGCAATGCTTGAGCGGCATGGCGATGAATACGATCAGCGGGTGCGCACGCGCATCCTGTCTGGCAACAGCGTGACCGGGCCGGAGCTGGTCGGCATCTACCGGCGGCGTCGCGAGATGATCTCGAAGTTTGCAGGGCTTACCTCTGGTCTGGACGGGTTCATCCTGCCGACTGTGCCAATCCTGCCGCCGCTGATTTCGGAGGTGGACAACGATGAGCGATACGGCCCGCTCAACTTCCTGTGCCTGCGCAATACGTTTCTCGGGAACTTCCTCGACAGCTGCGCGATCTCCATCCCCATGACGGCGCGGGGTGAGGCACCTGCAGGGTTGATGATCATGCGCCCGCATGGAGAAGACGCAGAACTGTTCCATGCGGCTGCGGCGGTGGAGGCTGTGCTGAAGGAGGCGCTGGCATGAAGACCGAGTCGATCCGCCTGACCGACCTGAAGACCGCGTGCATCAAGGCGCTGAAGAATGTTGGCTGCGATGATGCCAATGCTGATGCCATTGCAGGCACGGTGTGTGCAGCAGAGCGTGACCATTGCCACAGCCATGGCGTTTTCCGGATGCCGGGTTACCTGAAGTCGATCCGCAATGGCAAGGCGAAGGCGGCCGCAGCACCCACTTGGGAAAAGATCGCCCCGGGGGTGATCCGTGGCGATGGAGACAATGGTTTTGCACCGCTGTCGCTGAAGCTGATGGGGCCGGAGCTGGCATCGATGGCCAGGGCGCAAGGGGTGGCCTGCCTCGCGCTGACCAACATGCATCACTTCGCGGCCATGTGGCCGGAAATGGAGATGATGACCGACGAAGGTCTGGTCGCCATGACCATGACGAGCGCGTTCCCGATCGTGCCGCCGCCCGGGGGCAAGAAGCCATTGTTCGGCACCAACCCGTTTGCCTTTGGCTGGCCGCGCGAGAACGGCGAGGCGGTGATTTTCGACATGGCAACAGCTTCCAGGGCGCATGGCGAAATCCTCATTGCGGCGCGGGAGGGCCACGAGCTGCCCCCCGGCACCATTATTGACAAGGACGGCAACCCGTCGACCAATCCGGCCGATGTGCACGGTGGAGCCATCCTTGCATTCGGAGGGGCCAAGGGGGCGCTGGTGTCGATGATGGTGGAGTTGCTGGCGGGCGCGCTGATGGGTGAGCCGTTCAGCTTCGAGACGGCGAAGAAGGTTGAACCGGACGGTCTGGCCAATCGGGGTGGGCAGTTGATCATTGCCATGGACCCGGCGCGGTTTGGTGATGCGAGCGGATGGGCAGCGCATGCCGAAGCGCTGTTTGCCGAGATGATGAAACAGGATGGTGTGCGCCTGCCCAGCAAGCGGCGCTACGAGGCCCGCGCCATGACTGAAGCCAGTGGCCATGTCGATGTGGCATCGGACATTCTTCTGATCATCCGCGAAGCTGCCGGATAATAGGCCGGGTACGGCTCATTGCGCGGGGTCATTCAGTGTGACAGACTTCCAGTCCTTGCTGGCTGCACAGAAAGCGGCCTGCAGGCGTTTCTGGGGGGACGAAAATTCACAGTGGTGTCGCAAAAGGCACCCGTTGCACCGGAGGAAATCCATGACAGTGAGGCCAGATCCCACTTTTCATGCAACTGCGAAGCTTGCCATGCAGGCGCCGCCCGAGAAACTTGCGTTCACCCTGATGTTGTCGCCTGACGGATCACAGCCGGATGGCTTGGCGGTGGTGGATGTTGATCCCTCGTCCAAGACCTACAGCCAGATCGTTCATCAGGTGATCATGCCGAACAAGGGCGACGAGTTCCATCATTTCGGCTGGAACGCCTGCTCGTCGTCGCTGTCGCCATTGAGTGGGCATGCGTTCCTTGAACGCCGCTATCTGATCATTCCCGGCATTCGCTCATCGCGGATCTACGTGATCGACGTGAAGGAACCGCTGAAGGCGAAGATTCACAAGATCATCGAGCCGGAAGAGGTTTTCGCCAAGACCGGCTATTCACGGCCGCACACCATCCATTGCGGGCCTGAAGGCATCTATGTTTCCACCCTCGGCGGTGGCGGCGCGGACGGCACTGACGGTCCTCCCGGCATCTTCATCATGGATTGCGAAACGTTCGAGATCCTCGGCCGTTACGAAATGGACCGTGGCAAGCAGGACAAGCACTATGATTTCTGGTGGAACCTGCCGCGCGATTACATGGTGAGCTCGGAGTGGGGCCTGCCGCCGCAGTTCGAGAATGGCATCGTGGCGGAAGATCTTTTGTCCAACAAGTATGGGCACGCCATCCACTTCTGGAACCTGCGCGAACGGCGTAACGTGCAGACCATCGACCTTGGCGCGAACCATCAGATGGCGCTGGAAATCCGGCCTGCGCATGACCCTGCCAAGGACTACGGGTTCTGCGGCGTGGTGGTGGACACCACGAACCTGCAGGGTTCGATCTTCACCTGGTGGCAAAAGGACGACGGGACGTTCGAGGCCAAGAAGACGATCACCATCGACCCGCGGCCCGAGAAGGCGGAGAACCTGCCACCGCTGCTGCAGGGCTTTGAAGCCGTGCCACCGCTGGTCACCGACATCGACCTCAGCCTGGATGACAAGTATCTGTATGTCGCCTGCTGGGGGCTGGGCGAGATGCACCAGTACGATGTGTCTGACCCGATGAACCCGAAGCTCGCCGGCAAGGTGGAGATCGGAGGTATCGCGCGCGGTACCAAGCACCCCAATGGCAAGGATTTCGTCTATGGCCCGCAGATGGTCGAAATCAGCCGCGATGGCAAGCGCGTCTACTGGACCAATTCGCTTTACTCGACCTGGGACGACCAGTTCTACCCGAATGACGAGGGCGGCCAGATGGTGATGGCCAATGTCGGCGAAAACGGTGGGCTGGAACTCGACAAGGATTTCTACCTCGAGTTTCCGAAGGGCTATCGCTCGCACCAGATCAGGCTGGAGGGTGGCGACTGCTCGACCGACTCGTTCTGCTATCCGAACGCGTAGGCCCGTCGCACCTTGGGGTTTGACGAATGGTCGGCGGCGAGCCTCTGGCTCGCCGTCATCGGCTCCGGCATCTATCATGGCATCAACCCCGGCATGGGCTGGCCGCTGGCTGTTTCTGCCGGGCTGATGGGGCGTGGCCAGCGCGACGTGATTGCTGCCCTTGGGCCTCTGGCGCTGGGTCACTTCATAGCAATGGCAGGCATCTTGCTGCCGTTTGCAGTGATGACGTCACTGGTCACCTGGCAGCGCGAAATCCAGATCGGGGCAGGACTTGTTGTCGTCGGTATGGGCGTTTACCTGCTCATCAACCGGCGGCATCCGCGGTTTCTCGCCCGAATCCGGCCAACGCAGCTGGCATTGTGGTCGTTTGCCGTGGCCATGGCGCACGGGGCCGGATTAATGCTGGTGCCGATTTTTCTCGGGCTTTGCTCGCCGGAGGAGATGGATGCCGGCCATACCGCGGCAATGACCCTCATGAGAGGCAATGTGGTCATGGCGGTGGTCGTGTCCGTTGTCCACGCGGCGGCGATGATTGTGTCTGGCGGATTGATTGCGTGGGCCGTGTTCAAATGGCTGGGGCCACAGTTCATCTCGAAGAGCTGGTTCAACCTCGACGTTGTGTGGGCGGTGAGCTTGATCCTGGTCGGCGGACTGGGATTGTGGGGCGCATTTTAGTGCTTCAAAACTTGCGCATCGCCTTCGGCTCTACGTGCGTTTTGAAGGGGGTCCGAAATTCTCATCGAAGAACTTCAGCCAGTTGAGACCCATCACCTTTGCCACGTCGTCATCAGCCATTCCGGTGGCCTTGAGGCCGCGCTCGATATTGCCGAAGTCGCGGTTATCCTTGAACCAGTCAGGCTGGGGCGGAAAGCCGGCGTTGTCCTTCGAGCCCTCGCCGTAGTCGATCTCCTTTGACCAGCGCCCGACACGCATCCACTCGACAACACTGTCGGGCTGGTCCTGGCACAGGTCCGAGCCGATGCCGATATGGTCGATGCCGATCATGTCTGCCGTACGGGCTATCATTTCGCAGAAGCTTTCCAGAGTGCAGGCTGGCCCGCCCTTGAGGTGGTGGGGGTAAAGCGAGAAACCCAGCATGCCGCCGCCGGCCGCCAACGCCTTCAGCACCTCATCCGACTTGTTGCGCAGGCCTGGATGCCAGAATTTCGGATTGGCGTGGGTGATGGCTATGGGACGGGTAGAGTGGTCGATGGCCTCCAGCGTTGAGCGTTCGGCGGAGTGGGACATGTCCACCACGAGGCCGACGCGGTTCATCTCGCGCACCACCTGCTTGCCCATGCGTGTGAGCCCGGTGTCCTCGGTTTCATAAGCGCCGGTCGCAAGCAGGGACTGGTTGTTGTAGGTGAGCTGCATGAAGCGTACGCCCAGCGTGTGCAGGATTTCCACCAGCCCGATGTCATCTTCAATGGGTGAACAGTTCTGAAGCCCAAAGAAGATGGCGGTGCGGCCAGTTTGTTTTGCGCCTCGGGCACAATCTGCGGTCGTGCCCTTCATGATCAGGTCAGGATACTGCTCGAACCAGCGGTTCCATTGCTCCAGATTGGCAACCGTCTCGCGGAAGTTCTCGTGATAGCAGATGGTGACGTGCACCGAATCAACCTCACCGATCCGCATCTGGCGGAAGATCTTCTCGCTAAAGTTGCAGTACTGCAGTCCGTCTATGCGCATGGTCAGGCGACTCCCCAATGCAGCGCCCAGTGGGGGCGCAACGCGAAAGTGGCAGAGAACGGCGTTGTACACCAGTCATGGATGGGTGTCAGGAGGGCGCGGGAGGGCAGAAATTCTCAGCGGCTTAACGCTCTCTTAATAGGTGCAATTTATGGTTGTTTTTATAAAAGTTGTGCACTATTAAATTGCATATGGAGATCGATACCAGTGAGCAGGCATGCAAGAGCTTTGTTGTGTACCAGCGGTGGTGCGGGTGGCTTCCACGGGCAGGGTCTGGCAATCGCCAAATGTGTACCAGAGCCAAGAAGAGAAGCCATCGCGGTGTCGGTGATCATTGGAGGTGCAGCCGTTTGCGCAGATCATGATTGTGAGGAAGGGGAGCAATCGCGAGTCCCGCAGGCCAAGTGGCGCGCACCGCGACTCAAACAATTTCTTATCTCGGAGTTTTATTGACCGCTGCTTCCAGCCGCCTGTTGCCGGCACGGTCCAACCAACGTGAAACGCAGGAATCGAAAAGGTGAGTTGGTCTGCAAATCGCTCCCTTCTTCGATAACAGAGGAACCTTGAAGTTTTTGCTCTCTCCCCAAAAAGAGTTGTTTGCCCCTGGCAGCAACTAGCAAAATCTGTTCCTCTGGCCCCCAGCTCCCCGTCCCGCCGCATACCGGGACGGGGAGCAATCATCCATTCGCTGCAGCAGCGCCAGCGTTCAGCTCCAAATGATCAGGTATGGCGCTGGCTACCAGTCAGCCATTTGGCCAGGTCTTGTCGATCAACAAGCAAAAGGCCGCCGCGCCTATGGCCGGCAATGCGCCATGCCGCTTCCGCCTGCACCTGACAGCAGACTTGCAAAAAAGCCCTTTGAAACAGTGACTTAAATTTCTGCTTGCAAAAGAACAAAAAGTGTACAATGTTGAAGAACATTAGCGGAACAAACGGGTGGTCTGGTGGTCCGCAAGTCAATATGGAATAAGGAGCTGTGACAGCCATGGGGCAAACGAATCTGAAGGTCGTGGAAGGCGGATCGATGGACAAGCAAAAGGCGCTTGAAGCAGCTCTGGGACAGATCGAACGGGCGTTCGGCAAGGGCTCGGTGATGAAGCTGGGGTCCAACAAGGCAATCGAAGTAGAGGCGGTATCGACTGGCTCGATCGGGCTGGATATTGCACTTGGCATTGGCGGTCTGCCGAAGGGCCGCGTTATCGAGGTCTATGGCCCTGAATCATCTGGCAAGACCACGCTTGCATTGCACGTGGTGGCAGAGTGTCAGAAGCGGGGCGGCATCTGTGCCTTCGTTGATGCAGAACATGCGCTCGATCCGGTCTATGCCCGCAAGCTGGGCGTGGACGTCGATGAGTTGCTGATTTCACAACCCGATACGGGTGAGCAGGCGCTCGAGATTGCCGATACGTTGGTGCGCTCAGGCGCGGTCGAGGTGCTGGTGATCGACTCGGTGGCCGCGCTTACGCCGCGTGCCGAGCTTGAAGGTGACATGGGCGACTCGCTGCCCGGCCTGCAAGCCCGCCTGATGAGCCAGGCCCTGCGCAAGCTGACCGGCTCGATTTCCAAGACCCACTGCATGGTGATCTTCATCAACCAGATCCGCATGAAGATCGGCGTGATGTTTGGCAACCCCGAAACCACCACGGGCGGTAATGCACTGAAGTTCTACTCGTCTGTGCGTCTCGACATTCGCCGCATCGGTGCCATCAAGGACCGCGACGAGGTGGTCGGCAACCAGACCCGCGTCAAGGTGGTCAAGAACAAGGTGGCGCCGCCATTCCGCCAGGTCGAGTTCGACATCATGTACGGCGAGGGAATTTCAAAGGTTGGTGAATTGCTCGACCTTGGCGTTACTGCCGGTATCGTCGAAAAGTCCGGTTCATGGTTTTCGCACAATGGCGAGCGCATCGGGCAGGGGCGTGAAAACGCCAAGAACTTCCTGCGTGAAAACCCGGATATCGCCAACGGTATCGAAAACGCCATCCGGGCCAATGCCGGCCTCATCGCTGAACGCATCACCGACCCTGAAGGCGTCAAGGTTGATGAGGATGGTGTCATTGAGGATGAACCGCCTGCAGCAGCAGGCAGCAGCGAATAGGCTGCTCGCTGCCTTGCGCCTCACGCCGGTGCCAGTTGTCAGGTGCCGGCAAGAGGTTGGCCAGTGCATCTGTGAGTTTGCGTTCCCCTGGTATCAGACCCCAAGGAGGCCGGCGGCAAGGACCCGCCTCTCACCACCCACACCCGGGCGGGTGGCCGGTCACTGAAGCAGCGCCCTTGCCCCTAACGGGCGCTGCACACGCAAGCGCTCTCCAGCCCTGCCGGGATGGAGGGCGTTTTCGCGTTGTATTTGCAGAACATCGCTTTGCGAGCATGTGCGTGTGGACAGCCACGCACCAGCTTGTATAAAGACCGCCCGAGTATGACATCTTTCAAGACTCTCCATCTGATCCAAGGGCCATCATGTCCGGCGTAAACGAAATTCGCTCCACCTTTCTGAACTATTTCGGCAAGCACGGCCACGAGATCGTCGACTCGTCTCCGTTGGTGCCGCGCAACGATCCCACCTTGATGTTCACCAATGCGGGCATGGTGCAGTTCAAGAACGTGTTCACAGGACTTGAAAAGCGCCCGTACAGCCGCGCTGTCACGGCCCAGAAGTGCGTGCGCGCAGGCGGCAAGCACAATGATCTCGACAATGTAGGCTACACCGCCCGGCATCACACGTTCTTCGAGATGCTTGGCAACTTCTCCTTTGGCGACTATTTCAAGGAATTGGCGATTGAACTCGCCTGGAACCTGATCACCAGGGAATATGGCCTGGATGCCCGCCGCTTGCTGGTCACGGTCTATCACACGGATGATCAGGCCTATGATCTATGGAAGAAGATCGCCGGTTTGAGCGACGACAAGATCATCCGGATCCCGACATCCGACAATTTCTGGGCGATGGGCGATACCGGTCCGTGCGGTCCTTGTTCGGAGATCTTTTTCGACCATGGAGATCACATTCCCGGTGGGCCACCCGGTTCGCCGGATGAGGACGGTGACCGGTTCATCGAGATCTGGAACCTGGTGTTCATGCAGTTCGAGCAGGTCACCCTTGATGAGCGTGTCGAGCTTCCCAAGCCGTCCATTGATACCGGCATGGGGCTGGAACGTATTTCGGCTGTGCTTCAGGGCACGCACGACAATTACGAGACGGATCTGTTCCGCGCACTCATTGCAGCGATCGAGGACCAGACAGGCGTTGAGGCAACCGGTCAGCACAAGGCGTCAAACCGCGTTATTGCGGACCACTTGCGGGCAACGTCCTTCCTGATTGCCGATGGCGTGCTGCCGTCCAATGAAGGCCGTGGTTACGTCCTGCGCCGCATCATGCGCCGTGCCATGCGACACGCCGAGTTGCTTGGCGTGCAGGAACCCCTGATGTGGAAGTTGGTGCCCGCTCTCAAGCGCGAGATGGGTCAGGCCTATCCGGAGCTGGCGCGTGCGGAGGACCTGATCACCGAAACGCTGCGGTTGGAAGAGACGCGGTTCCGCAAGACGTTGGAGCGCGGCCTGAAGATGCTCGACGATGAGTCCGCCGGGCTCGGCGATGGTGACAGCTTCTCCGGTGAAGTCGCCTTCAAACTCTATGATACGTACGGGTTCCCGCTTGATCTTACGCAGGATGCGCTCAAGTCGCGGGGCATCAGCGTGGATACGGACACATTTAATGCGTCCATGGAAAAGCAGAAGGCAGATGCCCGCAAAGCGTGGGCAGGCTCCGGCGAAGCGCAAACCGATGCCGTCTGGTTTGACGTGCGCGAACAGACCGGCGCGACAGATTTTCTGGGCTACGATACCGAGACAGCCGAAGGCGTGATCAAGGCAATTGTTGCTGACGACGGCAAGACGCTGGAGACCGCCAAGGCCGGCGACAAGGTGTCGATCATCGTCAACCAGACACCGTTTTATGGTGAAAGCGGCGGCCAGACAGGCGACTGCGGCGTCATGAAGACGGCAGATGGCGCGCGCCTTGCCATCAGTGATACGCAAAAGCGCGTCGGCGACCTGTTCGTGCATCTGGCCGAGGTAACCGAGGGTGAGATTTCCACCGGTGACGCGGTCGAGATGATCGTCGATCACGCTCGCCGCTCCGGCAATCGCATTCATCACTCTGCGACCCATCTTGTGCATGAGGCCTTGCGGCAGGTGCTGGGCAATCACGTGGTGCAGAAGGGGTCGCTGGTTGAGCCTGGCCGGCTGCGTTTTGACTTCGCTCATCCCAAGGCCATGTCGGACGACGAGCTTGAGCAGGTCGAGCGCATTGCCAATACGGTTGTCATGCAGAACGATCCGGTCTCCACACGGCTGATGAGTGTGGACGAGGCAATCGAGGCCGGCGCGATGGCGCTGTTCGGCGAAAAGTATGGCGATGAAGTCCGCGTGGTGTCGATGGGTGTCCAGCCCGGTGGCACGGCGGGTGGCAACAAGCAGACCTATTCCATGGAGCTGTGCGGTGGCACGCATGTGTCGCGCACCGGCGATATCGGTCTGATCCGGCTGGTAACGGAATCTGCTACGGCTGCCGGTGTGCGCCGCATCGAGGCGCTGGCCGGTGATGCTGCGCGTGACTATCTGGAAGCACGCGACCGGCAGGTACAGCGCCTGGCCGAGGCGCTGAAGGCCGCGCCCGACGATGTCGAAACCCGCGTGCTGTCGCTGCTGGAAGAGCGCAAGAAGCTGGAACGCGAACTGGCCGAGGCGAAGAAGAAGCTGGCCATGGGTGGCGGTGGCGGCGCTGCGGCTGCGGCCATTGAAGAGATTGCCGGTGTGAAGTTGCTCGCGCGGGTGCTGGATGGGCTGAACCCGAAGGATCTGCGCGGCGCTGTGGATGACGGCAAGGCGCAGGTGGGCTCGGGCGTCGTGGCGCTGGTTGCTGTCAATGAGGGCAAGGCCGCCGTCGGTGTTGGTGTGACAGATGACCTGAAAGGCAAGCTGGATGCCGTTGAGCTGGTCAAGGCTGGCGTTGAAGCTGTTGGTGGCAAGGGCGGCGGTGGCCGGCCAGACATGGCGCAAGGCGGCGGTCCGGACGCCAGCAAGGCAGAAGCGGCTCTCGATGCAATCCGCGCCAAGCTGAGCGGCTGATCAGGCCTTAGCGGGGTTGCCAACCATCATCGGTATCGTGATCGGGGTGCTGCCTCGATGCAAGCTCAGCGAGTTCCTCTGGCGTTCTGTCGTCCTGGGTGCTCTTCGCCGGCAGGTTTGCAAGCTTGTCGAACCAGTCGAGTTTGGCTTCTATGCCGACGGCGTGGTCCGGTGCGGCCGCGTTTGGATTGTCCAGCGAACCGATGGTCAGTTCCCACACGCCAAGACCGTCTTCGAACATGTAGAGCGGCGTACCACAATCCTTGCAAAAGCCACGCCTGACTGGTGGCGATGAGCGGAACTCGGCGGGTTCACCCCTTGTCCATTGCAGATTGCCGGCCGGAACGCTGACCAGCGGCAGCGCAGCGTTGCCAGAGGCTTTCTGGCACATGCGGCAATGGCAGATGCCTGCATTGCCCAGTTCTCCGGTGACGCGATAGCGAACGGCGCCACACTGGCATCCGCCGCCATGAATCTGGCTCGTCATGCGCGCTGCCAGACGACGGGGAACCAGTCTTCCGGCAACGGGTCGCCCATGTTGAGCTTCAGGCCCATCTCGTCGAACGGGGGGGACACGGCATGGCTGCGCGCAACATAGCGGCAGTCTTCGCCCATGAACCGGAACGAAACGGCCCGGCGACGGGTGCCGGAGGTGTTCGGCGGGGCGTTGTGCAAGGTGTGATAGTCGAACGCCACTGCGTCACCGGGCTCCAGGTCCCAGGCAAGCAGCTTGCCGGCATCGCGCTCTTCGTCGATGTCTGGAAACGGCTGGTAGGTGGAC
>JAWVYF010000065.1:0-11666 GCA_033722845.1 Anderseniella sp.
AGCAATCCGGCAACTCCATCCGCATTTTGTACAGCCGCCCCAAGTCCAGCATCCGCAAGCATGGCGTGCGCGGCGGCACGGTGCTGTTCCACGGCCGGATCAGCTCATCGGGCCAGATCAACGGCACCGCCTACATTTTCCGGCAAGGGTGCCGCCCGGCGGGTTACACGGTTTCTGGCTCTGTACGAATGAGTGGCGGCCGGGCGCGCTCGATAACGCTGAGTGGTCCTTCTCCGCAACGTAGCGGTTGCCGGGTGGTCGGATATACCCGCAACAGCTCGAATGCGCGGTTGATGTTCTACAGAAACTGAGCCCGCTCAATCGTCGTTCAGAATGCGCTCTGCAGCGCCGTCCAGATCGTCATATTGGCCATCCCGCAGTGTCCAGATGAACGCGATGAGGCCAAGCGCGCCAAGCCCGAGGGCGATTGGAATCAGGATAATGAGTTGGCTCATTTGACGGCCTCCAGTCGCGGTGGCGAGCTGTTCTGTTTGATTTCGGATGGCATTTGCGATTGCGCATCCGGTGCTTGCCCGGTCTTGCCGTTGGTCGCGGCCGGTTCTGGCTTGTCCGTGCTGCTGGAGTGGCGGGCAACCAGGTTAAGCCGCAAGCTGTTGGCGACAACGAGGATGGAAGATGATGACATGGCGATGGCGGCAATCAGCGGCGTCGCATAACCGAGCACGGCAATCGGAATGGCAATCGCATTGTAGGTGAGCGCCAGTGCGAAATTCTGGTTCACGATCCGCGATGTGCCCCGCGCAACCTTTATTGCCACGGGGATGGCATCTAGCCCCTTGCCGGTGAACACCAGGCTCGCCGAAGCCCGGCCGATATCGGAACCCGAGGCCGGAGCCATGGAAACAGCCGCGGCTGCAAGGGCAGGGGCATCGTTGATGCCGTCTCCGACGTACAACACCGTAGCACCTTCGCGTTCCAGGTCCTGCACGTGGGCGGTCTTCTGGGCAGGTGTCATGCCGGCACGAGCCGTCTCGATACCCAGTTGAGCGGCAACAGCCTGCACCGGTGCCGGGTTGTCACCGGACAGAATTTCCATCCTCAACCCCATGTGCCGCAGCTGGCTTGCTGTGGTGGCAGCATCGGCGCGCAGCGTATCGGCAAGGGCGAACCTCACCAGCTCACCACCCTGGACGGCAAAGCAGACTTCCATGTTGCTGGCCGGTTCAACGCCCTGCACAGGACGGGCAATTTCACTCACCCAGTCAAGCCGGCCCAGCCGGATCGGCTTGCCTTTCCATGTTGCTTCGAGGCCAAATCCGGGGTGTTCACGCACATCCGACACCAGCAATCCGGGTTGTTTGTCGTGTAGCGTTGCAGCCGCACGCGCTGCCGGGTGGGTCGACAGGCGCGCGAGCACCGATGCCAAGGCGTGATCCTGATCGGTGCCGCCAATGATGCTTGAGATCCGCGGCTCGCCAAGTGTCAGCGTGCCGGTCTTGTCGAACACCACCGTGGTGGCCTCTGTGAGCCTTTCAAGCGCAGCACCGTCCTTGACCATGATCCCTGAGCGGAACAGCCGGTTGGCGGCGACCACTTGTGCAATCGGCACCGCAAGGGCAAGCGCGCAGGGGCAAGTGATGATGAGTACCGCTATGGCGACATAGAGCGAGGTATGCCAGTCGCCGCCGGTATAGACCAGCCAGCCGATGAAAGCGGCTGCAGACAGAATGTGCACCACAGGCGCATATATGGCAGCGGCCCTGTCAGCCAGCCGCACCTGACGGGACGAAGATTGCGCTGCCGTCTCCATCAGCTCCATCACGTTCGCAACGAAAGACTTTGCGGCCGGGCGCAGCACTTCCAGCGTTACAGGGCCAGTAAGATTGAGTACGCCGGCTTCCACTTCCATGCCGGGCGAGGCCTGCACAGCTGCGCTTTCTCCTGTCACGAGCGAGCGGTCCAGATCGCTCATGCCGGACAGCACAATGCCATCCACCGGCATCCGGTCGCCCGCGGCGACCATGATACGCTCACCCGGTTCCAGTTCGCTGCTGGGTACGTAGACCAGGCTGCCATCGTCTGAAAGGCGGGTTGCGCCAGAAGGCATCAGCCGCGACAACTGCAGGATGGCGCCTCGGGCGCGTTCGCGCATCATGTGGTCGAGATATCGCCCGATCAGCAGGAAGAACAGCAGACTGACCGAGGCGTCGAACCAGGTTTCGTTATGACCGAACAGCGCTTCGTAGATGCTCATGCTCAACGCCAGCAGCACTGCCAGCGAAATCGGGACGTCCATGTTCAGCCGCCGCGTGCGCAGGGCGGACAGCGCAGAGGCATAAAACGGCCTGCCGGCAAACATGACCGCCGGCACGGCAATCAATCCGGAAATGAGCTGGAACAGCCGGGCAGCCTCACCTTCGGCACCGGCCCAGACCGATACTGAAAGCAGCATGATGTTTGCCGCCGCAAAACCGGCCACCGCAAGACAGATGAGCAGTTGCCGTCCGGTGCTGTCACCGTCATCGGCCACCGCCGACGGGTCATACAGCGAAGCTTCAAAGCCGATGTTGGCCAGTTCGCTGATCGGATCCGTGTCGCCAAAGGCCGATGGTGTCCACTGGATTGATACCCGCCTGGTAGACAGGTTGGCACGCGCCTTGTGCACACCGGGCAGCTTGTCCAGGCCCGTTTCGATGGTCCGGATGCAGGCGGCGCAATGCATGGATGGCACCACCAGGTCGGTCTGCATCATGTCGCCTTCAATCGGGTGTGAGGCGGCGAGCAGTCTTTCATGGTCAAGGCGCTGGCGCAGCGCCGTCTGGTTGGGAACACCTGAACTGCTACAGCAGGTCATTGCTGACCATCCTTGACCAAGATGCGCTTTTCAAGCCGGTAGGGGCCCTCAGCGGTGTCTGCCGTGACGGTGATCTGCCACGCGCCGGACTCCAGCACATCCGCCACCTGGTACAGACCATTGCCCATATTGGTCAGCTCAACCCGGTGATCCCGGCCCTCGAAGGCGGGGCGGCCGACATGTGCCTGTGCATTGCTCAGCTGCACTGGCTTTCCGGTCTTGTCGACGAGCGTCAGCGTGACCTTTCCGGCCCTGTACGTGATGTCACCGCTCCAGCCTCTGGCCGACTGGCGCCGGGCCTCTTCAACCTTGGCATTGAAGTCCTGCGAGGCGACATACCCGTTCTTGACGATCAGGCCTGTCCAGCTGTTGCTGGCCTTGTAGGCCATGAACCCGTTGACAGCGACAATGGTGCCGAAGAAGGCCACCATGATGAGAAACATGTGTTTGCCCGTGAACCTGAACTCAGTCTGTCCATGATGGGTTTCAGTGCGGTTGGTCATTTCGTTACGGAGCCTCGAACGTGGCGGTTTGTGTCTGCCGGCGGCCGCCGTCCAGTGGCAAAACCACAAATGTGAAGTCGCGCGATTTGTCCGGAATTGCGTTCTCCGGAAGCGTGACGAACGTACGGACATTGCGCAGCTTGTTTGCTTCTACCGAAACCTGACCAAGCCGGCCTTGATCCAGATCAGCCCCATCCAGCCGCAGTTGCGCGCCGGGAAGGCCGTCGATCGTCACCAGATAGTCGCGCGGGTTGGCTGTCTTGTTGAGAATTTTCAGCTGATATCCGTTGCGGATCGAGCCATCCGACAGTTTGACGAACTGCGGGTTGCGGTCTGCCAGTACGTTCACATCCAGGTCGGTGCGCATGGCCAGCGCGGCCAACAGACCAAGGCCGAGCAGGGCATAGATGGCCGTATAGATCATGGTGCGCGGCCGGATGACGTCACGCAGGTGGAAGCGCGAAACCTTGGATACAATACCGCCGCCAGGGGTGTGCACGCGTGATGGATCAATGGCACCGTTGAGGTCTCCACCGGTCGCCAGCGTCATGTTGCGGTTGTAATTGCTCAAGGTGGTGTAGGAGATCAGCCCCTTTTCGCGGCCCAGCTTTTCCATCACACCGTCGCATGCGTCTATGCACAGCGCGCAGGTAATGCATTCAAGCTGCTGGCCATCGCGAATGTCGATCCCCATCGGGCACACCGCAACGCAGGCATTGCAGTCGACGCAATCGCCAACGGTCACGCCCTCGGCGGCGGCCTTCTTGGCATGCTTTGAACGCGGTTCGCCGCGCCAGTCATTGTAGGTGACGACCAGTGAATGCTCATCCAGCATGGCCGCCTGAACGCGCGGCCAGGGGCACATGTATGTGCAGACCTGTTCGCGCATCAGCCCGCCAAAGATATAAGTGGTGGCGGTCAGCACGGCGACCGTCGTGTAGGCAACCGGATGTGCCTGACCTGTGATGAAATCCTTCAGCAGGGTCGGGGCATCGGCAAAGTAGAATATCCATGCCCCGCCAGTCGAAATGGCAATCAACAGCCATACGGCATGCTTCGAGACACGTTTCCAGATCTTGGCGAACCCCCACGGCTCCTTGTCCAGCTTGATGCGCGCATTGCGATCGCCTTCAAAGAAACGCTCGACAACCAGGAACAGGTCAACCCACACCGTCTGGGGGCAGGTGTAGCCGCACCACGCGCGACCCACTGTTGAGGTGACAAGAAACAGGCCGATGCCGGCCATGACCAGCATTCCGGCCACGAAGAAGAACTCGTGCGGCCAGATTTCGATGAAAAAGAAATAGAACCGCCGGTTGGCCATGTCGACCAGCACTGCCTGGTCTGGTGCATGAGGGCCGCGGTCCCAGCGCAGCCAAGGCGTCAGATAATAGACGCCAAGTGTAATGGCCATGATCCACCACTTGAGCGAACGGAACCAGCCCGTGGCGCGCTTTGGATGGATTTTCTGCCGGGCCGCATACAAGGTGCGCTTGTGCTTGGCGTTGACGGCTTCGGCGTCGAAACTTTCGACTGTGGTGTTTTCGTTGGCCATGGTGTTGCTTGGTGCCTTGTAGCGCTTCCGTGCGCTCTGCTTTTGTTGGCGCCGGTCCGGCAACGTGCTCCAGACCGGCGCTTTGTATTGTTGTCGAGGCTTACTGGGTTGCAGCAGCCTGTTCACCGCCACCAAGGGTGTGAACATAAACGGTCAACTGCTTAACCTGCGCCTCAGTCAGCCGTTCGCCCCAGGCCGGCATCACGCCGTGTTTGGGCTTGCTGATCTGCGTTGCCACCGTTTCCAGCGTGTTGCCATAGAGTGACAGCTGGTCGGCCAGGTTCGGTGCACCAAAGTCGCGGCCTCCCTTGCCATCATCGCCATGGCATGATGCGCAGTTCTCCGCAAACAGCTCCTTGCCGGTGCTGGCTGCCGCTGCATCATGCTCCTGTCCGGACAGTTGCATCACATAGTGTGCAACCTGCACAATCTGAGGCTGCTCCAGAATGCCTTCGCCAAAGGCAGGCATCTGGCTGTCGCGGGCATCATCCGTACCATTGCGGACGCCGTGCTTGATGGTGGTGTAGATAGCTTCGAGATCGCCGCCCCACAGCCAGTCGTCATCGTTCAGGTTGGGATAACCAGGCGCACCTTGCGCACCCGAGCCATGACACTGCGAGCAATTGACCTTGTACAGTGACGATCCGCCCGCAACAGCAAATCGCAACAGTTCATCAGTTGTGCGGATGTCCTGCAGTGAGGCCTGCTCGATCTGGCTGACTAGACCTGCCTTGGCATCATCTGCCGCCTTCAGGTCGGCCTGCAGAACCGAGCGGTTGGTTTCACCCGACATACCCATGGTCGAGCCCTCGATCAGCGGGATGGCCGGATAGTAGGCCATGTAGCCAATCGAGAACACCACTGTGGCGTAGAAGGTCCATAACCACCAGCGCGGCAGCGGGTTGTTCAGTTCCTTGATCCCGTCCCACTCGTGGCCGGTTGTCTCGACGCCCGAGACCTTGTCAATTTCCTTGTCAGCCATTGTGGTCGTCCTCTCTCAACGGAAGCTTGGCCATATCATCCGCAACGGCTTTCGAGCCGGGGCGGAAGGTGTATGCAACGATGCCAACGAATACGACGGTGAGGTACAGAAGCCCCCAGCTGTCTGCGGCATGGCGAAGGGTTTCATAATCCATCGAAAAGCCCTCCCTACCGCTGGTTGGCTTGCGCGTTGGCGTCGTAGGACGAGAAGTCCACCAGAGTGCCAAGCATTTGCAGGTAGGCGACCATCGCATCCATCTCGGTCAGCGTTGCCGCATCACCATCGAAGTTGCTGACCACCGCTTTCGGATAACGCTCCTTCACGGCGTCTGCCCCGTCACTGTCCGGGTTGGCTTGAGCCAGCATGTCGGCCTCGGCGTTCTCGATCATGTCTTCCTTGTAGGGCACACCCACCATGGCGTTGGCCTTGAGGTCTGCCTTGATCGAGCTTGTGTCGAGCTTGGCCGTTGCCAGGAAGGCGTAGCTGGGCATGATCGAGTCCGGCACCACCGACTGCGGGTTCTTCAGGTGGGCGACGTGCCAGTCATCCGAATAGCGTCCGCCCACGCGAGCCAGGTCCGGCCCGGTACGCTTGGAGCCCCACTGGAACGGGTGGTCGTACATCGACTCCGCTGCCAGCGAGTAGTGGCCGTAACGTTCCACTTCGTCACGGAACGGCCGGATCATCTGCGAGTGGCACACGTAGCACCCCTCGCGGATGTAGATGTTGCGTCCGGCCAGCTCCAGAGGAGAGTAGGGCCGCATGCCTTCCACCTTCTCGATCGTGTTCTTCACGTAGAAGAGCGGGACGATCTCGACGATGCCGCCAATGAGGACCACCACCAGGGTGCCGCCCATCAGGAGGCTGACATTGCGCTCAAGCGCGCCGTGCTTTGACATTACAGACATTTTTTCTGTCCCTCTTATTCAGCCGGCACGGCGGCAGGTGCGCTGGCGCCCATGGGCACTTCCTTGCGCACATCGCCACGGATCGTCCGGTAGACGTTGTAGGCCATCACCAGGCCACCGATCAGGTACAGACCGCCACCAATGGTGCGCATCACGTACTCGGGGTGGATGGCGTTCACGGTTTCGATGAACGAGTTCACCAGGAAGCCCTGATCATCGTACTCGCGCCACATCAGGCCCTGCGTGATGCCTGCGACCCACAGCACGGCGGCGTAGATCACGATGCCGATGGTGGCGAGCCACAGATGCCAGTTGACGAGCCGCAGCGAGTACAGCCGTTCACGCTGCCACAGCTTCGGGACCAGGTAGTAGATCGCGCCGAACGAGATCATGCCAACCCAGCCCAGCGCACCGGAGTGCACGTGGCCGATGGTCCAGTCGGTGTAATGCGACAGCGAGTTGACCGACTTGATCGACATCATCGGACCTTCGAAGGTCGACATGCCGTAGAAGGCCAGTGCCAGCACCATCATGCGCAGGATCGGATCGGTGCGCAGCTTGTCCCACGCGCCTGACAGCGTCATCAGGCCGTTGATCATGCCGCCCCATGAGGGCATCCACAGCATGACAGAGAACACCATGCCCAGCGTCTGTGCCCAGTCTGGCAGGGCGGTGTAGTGCAGGTGGTGCGGACCGGCCCAGATGTACAGGAAAATGAGTGACCAGAAGTGCACGATGGACAGCCGGTACGAGTAGACCGGGCGATTGGCCTGCTTCGGCACGAAGTAGTACATCATGCCGAGGAAGCCCGCCGTCAGGAAGAAGCCGACTGCGTTGTGGCCGTACCACCACTGGGTCAGCGCGTCCTGAACACCGGCAAAGGCCGAGTAGCTCTTGGTGCCGAGGAACGAGACCGGAATGGCCAGGTTATTCACCACATGCAGCATGGCGATCGTGATGATGAACGCCAGATAGAACCAGTTCGCCACATAGATGTGCGGTTCCTTGCGCTTCACGATGGTGCCGACGAAGACCGCCAGGTAAGCCACCCAGACGATGGTCAGCCACAGATCCACGTACCATTCAGGCTCGGCGTACTCGCGGCCCTGCGTAATGCCCAGCACGTAGCCGGTTGCCGCCATGACAATGAACAGCTGATAGCCCCAGAAGACGAACCAGGCGAGGTTGCCGCCCCACAGCGTCGCGCGCGTCGTGCGCTGCACCACATAAAAGCTGGTCGCCAGCAGTGCATTGCCCCCAAACGCAAAGATCACCGCGGAGGTGTGCAGCGGGCGCAGCCGGCCAAAATTGAGATATGGCTCGATGTTGAAAACTGGCCAGGCCATCTGCAGTGCGATGACGACGCCCACGAGAAAGCCCACGATGCCCCAGCCCGTGGTTGCTATCACGCCGTATTTGACGACATCGTCCATGTAGGCGACATCGCCACTTTCCTTGAGTGGAATTTCTCCGGCGCCGGCAAAACTTGCCCGGCGCAGCAGAACGATTGAGCTGATCGCCAGCACGGCAAACAGGATCCAGGCGTGGGCCTGGAAGAGCGGGTCTTTGCTGAATGCCGCTGCCAGCATGGCCAGCAGGGTTGCAACGAGCAACGCGGCAATTTCAAAACCGTATTTCATTGTCAGGTGCCCCAAACGTATTGCGCCCGGTTGAATCGGCGGGCGTGTACCAAGGGCGACCGTGCACCTGCGGTTGCGCTGCAACATTGATCTGGGTCAAGGCTGTCAGCTGGCCCCACGGGTACATAATGCCGCATCGTCAGCCTGACACTGCAGGCGGTGGCAACTGATCAAAGGGCCGGAGCCTGTACCTGGAGAGCGGACAATCCATGAACGTGCACATCGCCGACATCTCACCTGCGGACAGCCAGAGGCTCGCGCGGTGTACAACCCTTCTGCGGGCCAATCACGATCTCAAGCTGTCGCTTTGCGATGCGCTTGAGGCAATTGCCGACGGATTGCCCGATCAGCTTGATTCGCAGGCCTGCCTGACGTTGTCGCGTTGCATCCTGCCAACACTGCGCAAGGCGCAAGAGCTGGAAGAGAATGAAGTGTTTCCGCTGCTGATGAAGCTCACCTTGGGCAATCCGCAGCTATCGGCAAGCCTGGAACGGCTGCAACGCGAGCACTGTGAGGATGAATGCTATGGCGAGGAGATTGCAGCCTTGCTGGAAGAGTGCGCACACAACGGCCAGCCGGCCAATCCGGAATCGGCCGGTTACATGCTGCGCGGTTTCTTCAACGGGCTAAGACGGCACGTTGCCTTTGAACGCGAGTGCCTGATGACGCTGGCCGCCAGTCGTTGAGTTGCTGCCCGGCGATCAGTCGCCATCGGCAATTTGCTGCAATTTCTCGATGTCCAGCACGGTGACGTCGAGGTTTCGCTCAACATCGATCAGCTTGTCCTTGCGCATCCGGGTGATCTGCCGGCTCACCGTTTCGATCGTCAGTCCGAGAAAGTCGGCAATGTCTGCCCGCTTGAGCGGCAGGGTAAAGGCGATGCGGTTTCCGTTGTCTTCGTTTTCCTTGCCCAGGTTGCGGGACAACAGCAGCAGAAAACTGGCAATTTTTTCGCGTGCCGTCTTGCGTCCAAGGGTGACCATCCAGCTTCTTGCGTCATCCAGCTGCGTCAGTGTCTGTTGCAGCAGGCGGTGTTCGAAGTCGGGCTCGATCTTCAGCATTCGCTCGAACTCGGCCTTGGGGAAAACGCATACCTCCACGTCCGTGGCAGCTTCGACTGTTACGGTAACCTGCTCGGAAAACGGTTTGCCGATGAACTCCGGCGCAAACTGGAGGCCGACAATTTGCTGGCGCCCGTCTTTCAGGATTTTGGTCAGCTTGACCGCGCCTTCCACAATGTTGGCGTAATCCACCACCTCGTCCTCTTCGAAGGTGATGATGTCACCATGGCTGATCTTGCGACGGCGCGTGCTGGCGGACAGCCGCAGCAGTTCGGAGGCTTTCAGGGCCCGGCATATGCCATACTTTCTGGCACCGCAAACCTGGCAGCCAGCCGGTACTACTTCGTCATCGGCAGCATGATCATTAGCGGACGCTACATGCATGGATCTCACCCAGACTTTCTTGTGTTTTCTTTGCAGTCTGGCCCATCAGAGCCGATTGTACAATGTGGCTTCATGACTACTGCTACTGAACGTCACAGATTTGTAAGGTTTGGCGGGTTGTACTTCTGTGCACGTTTCGTATTCTTGCACACACATACACGGCGTCTCGAATGCGGTGGTCCGGGGGAATCCGAGCATCAGGAACAGGACGGAGATACGGACATGGCAGGTAAGTTTGGCACAATGACATCAGCCCTTGTGGCAGGCACCGGCATTGCGTTGCTGGCGGCAACCGCACCTACGCCGGCACAGGCATCCACCTGCGGGCCAGACTGGGCCGTGCCCGGCAAATACAAGATTGCCGGCAGCTTTCGCGGCAAGAAAGAATCAACCAACGCGTTTCTGGGCAAGGACTGCCGCATCACGCTTCAGGTGCCAGGCGTATTTACTGGCGGCAAGGTCAGGGCACGTGGCCAGTGCCTGGAGTTCTCCTTCAAGGTCGAAGGCGACAAGAAGCTCTATCGTGCCAAGTGGTGCGATGATTACGGCCTGGTTCCCTGGAAGGGCAAGACCATTCGTGCGGCTGTAACGCCGTTGTTCAAGCGCTCCACCGGTGCCAAGAAAACCAATTTCTGACGGTCGTGGCGTTTCGCCTCAACTTTCGAATCTCGTCTGACCACGCCTGTTCTCATCGATCGGCAGATCAAGGTGTATGGGCTGATGAGCGCGCTGCGAGCAGGCATGGCGCGGGCACAGGCGGCAATTGATTCCGATTGGCGTGAACAGTTCCGGGTCAGCCAGCTGGAATTGCCCGGCATAGACCAGTTCACTGGCGTGCTCGATCGAGCATCCCAGCGTCACGGCCAACCGGTGGTCTTGGCTCTGGTGGCCGTGGGTCGGGCGATCCACCGTCCGGTTGATGGTGAAATACCGCGTCCCGTCTGGCATTTCCACGAACTGCGGCAAGATGCGGCCGGGCATCCGGAAGCTGATATGAATGTCCCATCGCGGGCACGCGCCGCCATATTCTGCCAGGTGAATGGCGGTGGCGTTGAAGCGTTTGGTTACGTTGCCCGCCTTGTCGATACGCAAGAAGAAGAATGGAACCCCTGTATTGCCCTCCCGCTGTAGCGTTGTTACCCGGTGGCACGCCTGTTCGAACGAGACGCCAAAGCGGGCTGCAAGGTGGTCCAGGTCATAGCGGGAGGTGCGCGCCTCGCTGATGAAGGCGTCGTAGGGCATCAGAACCGCAGCCGTGAAATAATTCGCCAGTTCCACCCGGCAGCGGGCTTGCTCGCGCTGGCCTTCAATCTTGTTGGCAGAGATGATCGCATCAATGGTCTCGGCATATTCAAGCAGGCCGATCATGTGGGTCAGCTGGAACAGCCGGTTGGGGTAATCCAGCGTTTCAGACAGGAGCAGGGACCGGCTGGACTGGTCGTAATATCGCAATGTGCCGGGCAGGTCGGCGACCGCCACGGTGCGCACCTCAACGCCAAGCCTGCTGTGCAACCGGGCTTTCAGGTAGGAGTAGGTTTCGTCTGGCGCCACGGTTTCGCCGTCATAAAAGCTCTCTGCCGCGCTCTCAATGGCTGCAAAGTGATTGCGGTTTGTGCGAAACAGGTCATGGACAATGGTTTCGGGGGTGGCGGCAATGATCGGGCCATCCTCACTTATGGCGCCGGCATCGCGTTCCGTCATGATGCGCTCGGTAAGCAACCGGTAGCTGTCGTAAAGGTCGATGACACTTTGTACCAGCGTCGGGCTGTGATCGAGCGCGGCACGCATTTCTTGCAGGTCAGGCCGCGATTTGGCGAA
>JAWVYF010000066.1:0-11594 GCA_033722845.1 Anderseniella sp.
CTGCACCACCGGCTCCCCCAGCTCCGCCCGCTCCTCCTGCGCCGCCAGCACCACCGGCTCCGCCAGCACCACCGGCACCACCAAACACAGATGAAACGCTCATTTATCTTCTCCCGTTATCGGCTGCAGTTTTTGCCGCTCGAATGCCGCGGCCTTGCAAGCTTTTCTTTCTGTTGTCGTGAGGCCAGACGTTTCCTTCCGGCCAGTCGGAAAGCATTTGGCTCAATTGGCTGGCACCCCGGCCTCCTCGAGCGCTTTCGCCCAGTCCCTGCCGGTCTGGAAGCGGGCTGCAGGGTGTTTGTGCAGGTACGTTCCGATCGTCAGGTTGGGTTCACGTGCAAGCAGTTGGCGCGCGGCTTCAGCTGCCCTGGTGGTTTCCCCCATGGACTGAAGCGCAATTGTGCGCACCCGCAACGTGGACGTATGGTATTTGTTCTGGCTGATCGACAGTTCGGCCAGCCGCAAGGCGTTCTCGAAGTCGCGGTTTGACAGGCAGGCCGTCGCTGCCAGGGAATCGAAGAAGTATTTCTGCGGATCGAGGGGCGAAAGCCTGCGGGCATGCTGGGTTAGTTCGACGGCCTTTTCGCCTTCGTCCATGAACGCATGCAGGGTGCCCTTGAGCAACCAGGCATAAGCGTTGTTGGGATCGATATCGAGGGCCTGGTCGAACCGCTCGGTAGACACGTCGAAGCGCTTGCGCAGGTTGTTCTCGACGAAACCGTCGATGGTCAGCGAGAAAGAACAATTCGGATTAAGGTCAAGCGCCCGCTGGGTGAGGTCGCTGGCGATCATAGTGTCCTTGGCAAGATCAGTGCTCCAGCCCTGCTGGATGCTGAGCACGTACCATTGCGCAAGCCAGGCATGGAGAAAGGACAGATGTGGTGCGCGCTCCACCAGTTGCTCCAGTTGGGCCCTGGCGGATGAGAAGCTGGGCAGGTCCTGGCGGTGCATGAGGGTCACGCTGGAGATGAACAGCGCATGGCTGGCGACATCCGGCAAAGGCGTGCTGGAGGCCAGTTCCAGAGAGCTGCTGACGATGGCACTGCCGGCCTGTTTGGCGATGGAAAAGAAGACGTCAGTGTCGCCGCGGCAAAGCTCTTCGATGGTGCCCTCATGGGATCGCGTCCACAGGATATGGCCGCTGGCTGCGGAGACGAAATCCACATCCAGCCGGACCCTGAGGCCATCGGCGCGATAGTTGCCATAGAGGATGTAATCGCTTCCCAGCAACTGCCGGATCTCGCTCAGCTCCAGCGCGCGGGCATCGAGATTGCGGCAGGACAGGTGCGAGATGACGTCGATCAGCTTGGAGCGTGACAGGGCGCGGCTGATTTCCTGCGCAATCATGTCCCCGAGCCTGGCCTGGTCCTCGGTGCCGCTGACCAGTTGAAAGGGGACCACTGCGATGGATGGGCGGATGCTGGTTCTGGCGGCGGCCTGGCCGATCAGGGATGGCTTGAAAGAGGCCGGGCTGACACCGGGTTCGCGCATCTTGCTGAGCCAATCGCGCAGTCCGGGCTCCTGCAAGCCGGTGCCTTCCAGAAGGTCACCATCGGCCGGGCCGCCGACCATCTCCCAACGATCCGGGCACAGCTGCACAAAGGAGGGGGATGTAATGAGCACGTCGTTGAAATCGTCGCCGAACGACTTGCGCAAGTCACTCAAGGCCCGGCGCAGGCTTGCCCGGCCATGCTCCGGGCCCGAAAGTCCCCATAGCAATTCCTGTAGCCTGCCACGTGATTTCTTGCCGCCGGGCGACAGGGAGAGGATGGCCAGCAGTGCCCGGATCTTTTCGCTGCGGATGTCAATCTCCGCACCGCCATCCCAGCTGGCGGAGAAGGGACCATAGACTCTCAAGTTGATCTTCCGGCCGGTTTTCATTCTTGAACGCCCTGATCCGAATTCTGTCATAAGGTTAATGTCATGATTGAGCAAAATTTGTTCATTGAGAAGAGCAGTCACGCATTTTTCACGGCAAATGGATGACAGCAAACCTGGCTGGTGCGGTAGTCTTCCCGTCAGTAACGGATGGGGCGGGCTGAAGATGCGACTTGCAGGGAGCCAACACGAGGATGCACCACTCAGAACAACGGCGTTCGCGCGAGACTTTTGGCGATGGGCGCGAAATTCGCGACTTGAGCGATTTCTGTCAGAAATGGGCGGGGTTGCGAGAGTTGATAGAGGTCGAAGATCTTCAACAGTCAGGATTGTCCCGCGAGCAGCTGGATGTGGTCAACTGGCTCAGGGAACTGGCAGACCGGGTCTGCAAGTTTGAAAGGTTCAGCAACTAGAAGTGCGGTTTGCCCGCTGGCTAGAGCGTTGGTTGCTTGCGGTAGCGCTGCGGGGACAGGCCTGTCTGCTTCTTGAAAAAGCGGCTGAAGTAGCTGACGTCGCTGAAGCCCAGCTGGTAAGACACCTCGTGAACGGCATACTGGGTGAAGCGCAACAGCCTCTTTGCCTCAACCAACCGGCGGGCTGCCACGGCCTCCAGCGGTGACATGCCGAGGATGGCGCGGGTGAGCCGGGTCAGGTGGACCGGTGACAACCCCACATTGTCGGCGTAGAAGCGGACCGTTTTCTGACTTTTGTAGTTGTGTTCAAGCGTGGCGCAGAATTTGCGCACATGCTGCTCCTGGCTTGATGCCGCTTTGGGGTCTGCCAGGTCCAGACGGTCCTGAAAGGTGCGTGCAAACCCCAGCACAATGGCCCGGAAACCGTTTTCCAGCACGAAGTTGCGGTAAAGGTGCACCGAGGCAAAGTCCTGCGCCAGCTGGGCAAACCGGTCCGTCACGCTGGTGAACAGCTCATCCTGCGGACCAAGCTCCAGTGGTGCATTGAACAGTTGCTCCGGTATCTCATAGGCCGCCGCCACATCGTTCATGTGGCTGACGGCGATACTGATCACGCCGCCCTCGATGGTTGGCGGAAACTGAAACCCGTGCATCACCAGGGGCGGTACCAGCAACACTACGGGTTGCCGGGTGATGGCTGTCTCGTTGCCCAACCGGATGTGCACGCCCGGCGTTGCGAACTGAAACACCTGATAGAGGTTGTCATGCCGGTGGGGGCGAATGGACCAATTGTGCTTGATGCTGCGCTCGCGGATTGTCTCGTAGTGAAGGTAATCCGGGCGGACCTGCTCGAGAAACTCGCCATAAAGCGCGTATCTTGGTGGCGCTTGCGCAGCTTCTGCCGAAGTTGCGCCAGTGCGGTGATATTGTGATGTCATGATCGGATTGTGCAAATTTATGTACGCCAAGTCCATTCAACTCATCGCCGCCAGCGGGTCTATTGATGGGCGTTTTCATGAGAGGCAGACATGACAGGCACACTCAGGACGCAGGTTTGCATTATCGGTTCGGGGCCGGCGGGTCTGCTCTTGTCGCAACTGCTGCACAAGGCGGGCGTGGACTCGATCATCGTCGACAGACAGTCGCGTGAGCACATTGAAGGCCGCATCAGGGCAGGCGTGCTGGAGGCAGGCTCGGTGGCCACCCTGATCGAGGCAGGGGCGGGCGACCGGCTGCAGCGCGAAGGTCTGTCGCATGATGGTTTTGACCTTGCCTTCGGCGGTGAGCGTCACCGGATCGACCTCAAGGGCCTTACAGGCAAACAGGTGACCGTGTATGGCCAGACGGAAGTGACGCGGGACCTGATCGACCTGCGCCTGCGCGAAGGCGGGCAGATCATCTTCAGTGCTGACGACGTGACGCCGTACGAGGTGGAGACCAAAGCTCCACGCGTGAGCCTTGTCATCGATGGCGAACGCCTCGAGATCGCATGTGATTACATTGCCGGGTGTGACGGGTTTCACGGGGTGTCGCGCAAGACGATACCCGACGATGTGAAGCAGACATTCGAGCGGGTGTATCCGTTCGGCTGGATGGGTCTTCTGGCGGATGTGCCGCCGGTGGCAGATGAGTTGATCTATGCCAGCCACGATCGCGGCTTTGCGCTGTGTTCGATGCGCTCGATGACGCGCAGCCGGTATTATGTGCAGTGCAGCCTGGACGACAAGGTGGACGACTGGCCGGATGAACGGTTCTGGGATGAGTTGGCGGTTCGTATCGGCGACGAGACGGCGGCTCACCTTACGCGCGGTACATCGATTGAAAAGTCGATTGCGCCGTTGCGCTCGTTCGTGTGTGAGCCGATGCGGCATGGCAACCTGTTTCTGGCCGGAGATGCGGCACACATCGTGCCGCCAACAGGGGCCAAGGGGTTGAACCTGGCGATAGCCGATGTGCATTACCTGTCGCGGGCGCTGATCGAGTGGTACAAGGCGGGCAATGCCCGGCACCTCGAGGGCTATTCGCAAACCTGCCTCAAGCGGATCTGGAAGGTGGAGCGGTTCTCCTGGTACATGTCGATGATGCTGCACAGGTTTCCGGACAATTCTCCGTTTGAAAGCAGGATGCAGCGGGCCGAATTCGATTATATTGCCGGCTCTGAAACAGCATCACGTTCGGTCGCGGAAAACTATGTCGGATTGCCGTATGATTGAGGCTGCAAATGGAAGGTGATGCCGATGTCTGATCAAACTCGCCCCGCGCTGGAACCGCGTGACCGGGACTGGCACCCCAAGATGTTTGTGCCGAATTACAATTCCACGCAGCTTCGCGCGCCTTCCCGCAAGCCGCTGTACATGCCTGTATCGCTGAGCGAGGCTACGGGGCCGGTGTTCGGTCATGATGCGCTCGGGGCGCTGGACAATGACATGATCCGCAATGCTGCCGTTGATGGTGATGCAGTCGGCGAGCGCATCGTGGTGTCGGGCCGGGTGCTGGACGAGTATGCCCGCCCGCAGCCAGATGTTCTGATAGAGGTGTGGCAGGCCAATGCAGGTGGCCGCTACCGGCATGTGCGCGACGGATATCTGGCGCCGCTTGATCCCAACTTTTCCGGCTATGGCCGCTGCATGACCGATACCGAGGGGCGCTATTCGTTCCGCACCATCCGGCCGGGGCCGTATCCGTTTCCCAATAATGGCTGTTCGTGGCGGCCCGCGCACGTGCACCTGTCACTGTTCGGCGCGGCATTCGGGCAGCGGCTGATCACGCAATTCTACTTTGAGGGCGATCCGCTGATCCGCCACTGCGCCATCGTCAACACGATCTCTGATCCCAAGGCTATCGATCAGCTTGTTGCCAAGCTGGACCTGGATGCCCAGGTGGAGTTTGACAGCCTGGCCTATACGTTCGACATCGTGCTGCGCGGCCGCAATGAGACCTACTTCGAGGAGGGCCGCAGCGCATGAGCCTGAAGAAGTCCCTGAAGGAAACGCCTTCGCAGACGGCTGGCCCTTATGTGCACATCGGCACGATGCCGGGTGTTGCCGGTATTGACGTGCCTGGTCATGACACGTCGAACAATACCGGGCTTGAAGGTGGAACGCCCATTGTGATCAAGGGTGTCATCCGCGATGGCGGCGGAGAACTGGTCAAGGATGCCATGGTGGAGATCTGGCAGGCAGGGCCGGACGGCCAGTACGGCCCGGGCCGCAAGGGCTGGGCGCGCAGTCATACGGACTTCGAGACGGGAGAGTTCCGCTTCGAGACGGTGAAGCCGGGTGGTGTTGGCGCGATTGCGCCACATGTGACGCTGATGATCTTCGCCCGGGGCATCAACCTGCATCTGCACACCCGGATATATTTTTCTGATGAAGAAGCCGCCAATGCCGATGATCCGCTGCTCAAGGCGATTGGGGATGAGGCGGCGCGCGACACGCTGATCGCGAAGCCGGACCCCGAGAGCAACAACACCTGGGCGTTCAACGTGGTATTGCGCGGTGAAGGCGAGACGGTATTTCTTGATATCTGAAGTTACTGGCCGAACAGTTCCTGCAGCTTGCGGCGCTGGATCTTGCCTGAAGGGCCTTTCGGCAGTTCTGCCAGAAAGTGGATGCGGTCTGGCGATTTGAACTTGCCGATCTTCCGCTGGCAAAGCGCGATCAGCTCCTGCTCGGTCACACTTGTGCCGTCGCGCACGGCAACGCCGGCTTCCACGCGCTGGCCATAGTTTTTGCACGTGCAGGCAAAGGCCGCAGCCTCGATGACGTCTTCGTGCGCATACAGGGCTTCGTCCACTTCGCGCGGGGCGATGTTCTCGCCACCCTTGATGATCAGTTCCTTGAGGCGGCCGGTGATGAAGACATAACCGTCTTCATCCATGCGGCCAAGGTCGCCGGTGCGCAACCAGCCATCTGCCGTGATGGCCTGGGCGGTGGCTTCCGGGTTGTCGAGGTAGACGCGCATGACATTGGGCCCGCGCACCAGCACTTCGCCTTCGCTGCCGCGTGCCACCTCGCGCTGATGGTCGTCGGCGATGATCACTTCGTTGCCGACGGCAACACCGGGTGAGCCGATCTTGCGCGTGCCAGGTGGCAGCGGGTTGGACAGGATCTGGGCAGCCGTTTCGGTCAGCCCCATCGTCTCGACGATGGCGACGCCGAAGCGTGCTTCAAACGCTTCCTGTACCTCTGGTGCGAGGGGGGCCGATGCGGACCGTCCAAAGCGCAGATGATCCAGTGCGCGCACCCTGGCCGGGTCGGTCGCTTCATCGTGCAGGAGGTAGGAAATCTGCGTTGGCACCACCGAGAACCAGGTACAGTTGTGGCCGGCAATGATGTGCCAGAAGCTGGAAACCGAGAACTTCGGTGGCATGACCACGCTGCCGCCTGAGACGAGTGGGCCGAAGATGGTCACGCACAGGCCGTTGATATGGTACAGCGGCAACACGCACATCGCGCGATCCTGCGGGGTGAGCTTGTGCGCGAGGCGTGCATTCATGCCGCCGGCAATGAGGCTGGACTGGCGCAAAACGACGCCTTTGGGCCGGCCGGTGGTGCCGGAGGTGTACATCAATAACCCGTCATCGCCGGCTGCGGTTGGGGCAAGCTTTGTTGCAGGTGCGGTATCGAAGAGTGCGTCGTCCACGATGATGATGTCGGGCTGGTTGGAGGCGGACTGCAGCGCTTCGTCGATCAGTGTGCGGGTGTGCGGCTGAGCGAAGACGAGCTGCGCCCTGGAGTGATCCAGCACGTAGGCGATGGTGTCGTTACCGGACACAAGGTTGATGGCGGTGGCGACATAACCGCCATAAATGATGCCGAGAATGACCGAGGCCGAGGCTGGACCATTGGTCATGGCGTAGGCGACTTTGCTGCCCGGTGCGATGCCTCTTGCAGCAATTACAGCCGCAACGGCATTGGCGCGCTGGTGCAATTCTGCGTAGCTGATTTCGTGGCCCTGGTCCGGGTCGATCAGCCAGACAGCGTGGGGTGTTTCGGCGGCGCGCTGGTCTATGAGCGCGCGCAATGACACGCCGTCCAACTGGCCCAGCCGCGATGTGCCGGCCGGGTGATTCATTTGCCTGCCTTTTGCCAGTAGGCCGAGAATATGTCGTCCACGGCCGGCTCGTTGACCGGGATGGTGCGCACCACCTTGGTGGTGTTCATGAAGTGGCGCCAGTTGAGGTTGTCGTCGATGGAATTGCCGCCCCAGGAGCCGCAGCCCATGGACAGCGAGAACGGCATGCCATTGTCGAACGAGCCGCCGGTGGCGAAGCAGTGCGCCTGGTTGACGATGACCCGGCAGGTCGGCATGTCGCGGCCAAGCTCCATGGCGCGGGCGTCGTCACTGGTGTGAATGCCGATGGAGTGACCGGCACCCTGGTGCGCCAGTACGCGGGCCGAGATGGCCTTTGCATCGGCGAAGTCCCTTGCGCGATAGACGGCCACGACGAGTGAGAGTTTCTCGCCGGACTCCGGGTGGTCGGGGCCGATGCCGCTGGCTGGTATGGCGAGGAAGCGGGCGGAGGGTTGGTCGTCAACCTTCACGCCTGCAACCGAAATGACCTGGCCAATGTCGCGGGCGATCATGTGCCGGTTCAGCTTGCCGCCCTGGAACAGCGCCGACTTGAGCTTGTCTGCATTGCTTTCGTCCAGCATGCGGCCGCCGGCTGCGTGCAGTTCCTCCATGAAGCGGTCATGAATTGCATCGACCACCACGAGCACGTTTTCGGATGAGCATGACGTGGCATTGTCGAAGCACTTGGACGCGGCAATCTTGCCAGCGGCAGCGGCGAGGTCGGCGGTTTCGTCCACGATGACGGTGACGTTGCCGGCACCGACGCCAATAGCCGGGGTGCCGGACGAGTAGGCGCGCCGGACATTGTCCTGGCTGCCGGTGACGACGAGCAGGTCGGTGGTTTCCATCAGCCGCTGCGCCTTGACCTTTGATACGGGTGCCGGGACCATCTGCACCAGGTCATGGTCGAGGCCGATCTTGTCGAATTCGGCGTGGATGTAGTCGAGCAGCTTCTCGCAAACGCCAACGCCTTTGGGCGAGGGTGACAGTATGATGGCGTTGCCGCACTTGAGGGCATTGACGACATTGTTGGTGGGCGTGGCGACCGGGTTGGTCGATGGCACCACGGCACCGATGACGCCAATGGGACGGGCAATGCGGGTGATGCCGGTTGATTTGTCGTCTTCGATGACGCCGTGGGTTCTTGCGTCACGGATATCGCGCAGCAGGCCAAGCGTCTTGCGGTGGTTCTTGGTGATCTTGTCAGACACGTTGCCGAGGCCGGTCATCTCGACGGCCATGGTGGCAAGCTCTTCGTTGCGGGCAGGCTCCATCAGTGCCCAGGCCGCGGCAAGTGCTGCGGTGTTGTAAAGCTCCTGCGAGCCATTGCGCTCAAACGCGCCTTGCGCCTTGCGGGCACGGGCGACCAGCTCGTCGATGATGACTTCTTCGTCGGTCGGGGACGGGGCGTGCAGGGCTTGGGTATTCACGGGGTCGGGCTTTCTCGCTGATGATGAACCGGCGGAGCGTTGTGCCCCGCCGGCGATTTTGGCGTTACTTCTTCTTCAGATCCTTGAGCAGGTCTTCCAGATAGGCCTGGCGCTCGGACCACATCTTCTGGACTTCTTCGCGGGTCATGATCTTCATCGGTGAACCGCCAGCAGACATCTGCTTGGCAACGCGGCCGTTCTTGAACATTTCCGGCACGATCTTGGACAGCTTCTCGATGACTTCCGGCGGGGTGCCCTTCTTGGCCATGATGCCACGATAGTTCACCGAGCTATCGTCGACATCGTAACCGGCTTCCTTGAGCGTGGGCACGTCTGGCAGGAACTCCTCATTGCGCTGGTTGTCGGCCACGGCGAGGATTTTCACGTTGCCGGATTCACGGGCACGGAAGGCGTCGGACAGGTTGTTGATGCCGCCGACAACGTCACCGGCGATGACGGCCTTCATGGCAGCCGCGCCACCGCCCTTGGTCGGGATGTAGGCGAGCTTCACGCCGGCAGCCTTCTCAATCTGCAGCGCAGCGATGTGGTGGCCAACGAACAGGCCGGCACCCGACAGGGTGACCTTGCCGGGTTTTTCCTTGGCGTAGTCGAGCAGCTCCTTGATGGAGTTGTAGGGGCTGTCCTTCGGCACCACCACGACAGCCGGGTCCGAGCCCCAGTTGGCGATTGGTTCGAACGCATCAGCGGAGTACTTCACGCCGCCTTCGATGGACTGGGCGATGAAGTGCGGGATGTTGTAGGCGGCCAGCGTGTAGCCGTCTGCATCGGCTTCGGTTGCGAACCAGTTCCAGCCGACACGTCCACCGGCACCGGGCTTGTTGATGATGACGATGGGCTGGGTAAGCAGATCGTCGTTGCCGGCCACCATGGTGACGATGCGGGCCTGAAAGTCGGTGGCACCGCCAGCACCATAGGAGACCATCACCGAGACCGGCCGGTCGGGATAGTCACCGGCGGCTTGAGCACCGGCAAATGTTGCGGCAACTGTCATGACGGACAGCGTCATGGCCTTGAACAGTTTCTTCATGGGTTTCCTCCCTTGGGGTTTTCGGGCGGGTTCATAAGAACAGCCCTCTTGGTGTCTGTACTTTCAGA
This sequence comes from Anderseniella sp., assembly GCA_033722845.1. Taxonomy (GTDB): domain Bacteria; phylum Pseudomonadota; class Alphaproteobacteria; order Rhizobiales; family Aestuariivirgaceae; genus Anderseniella. The sequence goes on from JAWVYF010000066.1 coordinate 9,914, forward strand.
AGCACGGCAAACAGCAGATACATGATGGCGATGAAAGCGGCGGCGACGATAACGCGCTTGAGCCAGCTTTTGACTTCATTGTGCGGCGCAGGGTCGTAGAGCGCGAATATGGTGATGAAGGTGATCAGTGACGCGGTGTAGAAGCCGAGCCAGCGCGCTGCAAAAAACACGTAGATGCACATCACAACCACGCCGGGCAGCAGCCGCAGCAATTGGGTGTAGGTGAACCCGGCACCAACGCGGGCAAGGCCCAGGGCGGCGCGGGCGAAATTCCATAGCGCCAGCAGGATCATCGCCACGGATATGATGCGTGGAAACAGGAAGGCATCGGCCGGCTCGCGGGTGAAGCTCAGCCACGTCACTGTGCCGGCCAGTACGAGAACCAGCGTTGCCGGGATCAGGTGTTGCATGCGCACGGTCTGGCTCATTCGGCGGCCTCCGGCTTGGGTGCCTGCTGGGCGATCTTCTTGCCGTGGATCATGGTGGCCCAGAAACTGTAGGCAACAGAGGCAATGACCAGCGCAATCAGGAACAGGTTGAGCGTACCCGTCAGGAAATACTGCGTTGCTCCATCGGTGGCAGCGGCAATCATGCTGCCCTGAATGAAGTTTGCTTCCGCGATTGGGCCGAGGATGAGGCCCAGCACCATGGGGGCAGCGGAGAAGCCGAACTTCTCAAGAAAGTACATGCCCATGCCGAGCACCAGCATGATGTACACGTCGCCCATGGACTGCTGGATGGAGTAGGAGCCGAACAACGCCAGAACCAGCACGGCTGCTGCCATGATGGGGGTAGGGATACGGGCGACCTTGGCAGCAGACGCTGCGACCCAGATGCCGAACACCACCATCAGCATCTGGCCGATCAACATGGAGTTGATGAAGGTCCAGGCCACCTTGGGGTGGTTATCGAACAGGTCGGACCCCGGAAAGATGCCGTGAATCAGCAGCCCGCCCAGCAGCACTGCGGCGGTGGGACTGCCGGGAATGGACAGCGTGAGCAGCGGCACGAGCGATGGTCCGACCATGGCGTTGTTGGCACTCTCAGCCGCGATGACACCTTCCGGATAGCCGGTTCCGTACTTGTCGCGTTGGGGCGAGAACTTGCGCGACTGGTCGTAGGCAAGCAAACCGGCGATCTGCCCGCCGACGCCGGGGATGAGACCGATGATGGAGCCGCACACCGTGCCGATGGCCAGTGCGCGCTTGTAGACGAAGGTCTCTTTCAGCGAGGCCATGAGCGGCTGCTTCTCGACTTCGAGCGAGGAAATGCTGGACCTGACGCGGCCCTTGGCGAACATGTCGATGACCTGCGGGATGGCAAAAATGCCAATCAGCGCTGCAATGATGTTGATGCCGCCGGTGAGAGCATCGTGAAAGATGAAGCGTTGTGCGCCCTGAATGTCGTCATAGCCGATCATCGACAGCCACAAGCCGAGGCAGCCGGAGAGCAGGCCCTTCACGAACGAGTTGGAGTCGAGCGAACCAATGACGGTGACGCCGAGAATGGCCATCCAGAACAGGTGTGATGGCCCGAAAGCAAGCGCCCATTTGGCCAGCACGGGCGTGAGGAAGATAAGCAGCAGCACGCCGATCACGCCGCCTACGCCTGAGGCAAGGAAAGACATGTGCAGCGCCTTGGCGCCCTGGCCGTTGCGAGCCATTTCATGTCCATCAAGTGC
>JAWVYF010000067.1:0-11575 GCA_033722845.1 Anderseniella sp.
CCGGGTGGACCGGGTGTTCGGCATTCTCAACGGCACCTGCAACTTCATCCTGACCAAGATGGAGAACGAGGGCCGCGACTTCGACGACGTGCTGAAGGAAGCCCAGGACCTGGGCTATGCCGAGGCCGACCCGACGTTTGACATTGGCGGTTTCGACACCGCACACAAGCTGGCCATTCTCACCTCGCTGGCGTTTGGCACCGAGGTGGCGCTCGATGACATGTATATCGAGGGCATCGAGGACATCACGCTGGCCGACATCCGCAATGCAAAGTCGCTGGGTTACAAGTTCAAGCTGCTGGGCGTGGCCAATCGCACCGAAGACGGCATCGAGCAGCGCGTCCACCCGACACTGGTGCCGATCGGTTCGCCGATTGCCGATGTGGGTGATGCCTTCAACGCGGTTGTGCTGGAAGGCGACTTCTCCGACACGCTGTTCCTGGAAGGCCGGGGGGCAGGCGGGCATCCGACTGCGTCATCCGTTGTGGCTGACATCTGCGATATCGCGCGCGGGATCCGGCTGCCGGTGTTTGGCGTGGCCGCAGACCAGCTCATGCCGTTCGCCCGCGCTGCCATGCGCGCACACGCCGGGGGGTATTATGTCGCCCTGGAAATGCGCGACCGGCCAGGCGAGTTGGCCGGAGTAGCAAAAGCCTTTTCGGACGAAGGCATCTCGATTGAAAGTGTGATACAGCGCGGCCCGGCAGTCAGCCGGTCGAAGGCGGATGCGGACATTGCCCCGTTCGTGCTGATCACCCATGACACGCTGGAAAGCGCCATGCGCACCGCGCTGGACAAGATCGAGGCGCAGGGTCATGTTGCCTCGCGCCCGCGAATGGTGCGAATTGAACGGCTTTAGAAACGTCTTTTGAGGAAATGCCTGCTAGTGGATGCCGCGCGTTGCCGCCATCCCTGCCGACTGAAGGACCGAACACGATCATGCTGAACCGAATTCTGACCATCGAGATTGCCCGCGTGACCGAAGCTGCGGCCATTGCAGCTGCCACCCTGCGCGGGCGTGGCAATGAAAAGCAGGCCGACCAGCTTGCCGTGGACGCCATGCGCACCGCCCTCAACGGGATCGAGATGGACGGCATGGTGGTTATCGGCGAAGGCGAGCGCGACGAAGCTCCCATGCTGTACATCGGCGAGAAGGTCGGCTCCGGCAACGGTCCGAAGATCGACATCGCGCTGGACCCGCTGGAAGGCACCACGCTGTGCGCCAAGGCCATGCCGGACTCGCTCGCCGTGATCGCCATGGCGGAAGGCGGCAGCCTGCTGCATGCGCCCGACAGCTACATGTCCAAGATCGCCATCGGCCCCGGCTACCCGGAAGGCGTTGTCGACCTGGATGCTGATCCGGCTGACAACATCAAGGCGCTGGCCAAGGCCAAGGGCGTCGAGCCGAGCCAGATCACTGCTTGCATTCTCGACCGTCCGCGCCATGCGGAACTGATCGCCAAGGTGCGCGAGGCCGGTGCCGGCATCCGCCTGATCACCGATGGCGACGTGGCCGGCGTGATCCATACCACCGACCCGGACAATACCGGCATCGACATCTACATGGGTGTCGGCGGGGCGCCGGAAGGCGTGCTGGCGGCGGCTGCACTGCGTTGCATCGGCGGCCAGATGCAGGGCCGGCTGGTGTTCAACAAGCCCGATGACCGCGAGCGCGCCAGGAAGATGGGCGTGAAGGATCCGGACGCGAAATTCTCGCTGACCGAGATGGCCTCGGGCGATGTGATGTTTGCCGCCACCGGCGTGACCGATGGCACCATGCTGTCTGGCGTGAAGTTCGGTGCCGGTCACGTCACCACCGATACCGTGGTCATGCGCTCGGCCACCGGCACGGTGCGCTGGATCAAGAACCGCAGAAAAGTGTGACCTCGCCGGCCAAGGCATTCCTGAATGTTGAACGCTCGGTAACGGGCCGGCGCTGGACGGCGCGGCTTGAGAGCGACCGCATCGCCGAGGCGATCAGCCAGCAGGCGGGCCTCAACCCCGTGCTGGGCCGGGTGCTGGCGGCGCGCGGAGTGCTGCCGGAAACGGCAGAGGCCTTCCTCAACCCCACCTTGCGCGAGCTGATGCCGGCAGCAGCTGGCATGGCCGACCTCGATGCAGGTGCAGCACGCCTCGCCCATGCGGTGATGCAGGGTGAGAAGATCGGCATCATTGGCGATTATGACGTGGACGGCATGAGCTCGACCGCGTTGACGTACACGTTTCTGACGGCGGCCGGGGCAGACGTGCGGGTGCACATTCCGCACCGGGTGGAAGAAGGCTATGGCCCCTCGGTGCAGGCGGTGGAAGACCACAAGGCGGCCGGTGTGCAGCTGCTCGTCACGCTGGACTGCGGGGTGATGGCACACGATCCACTGTTGCGCGCTGGCGAGTTGGGGATGGACACCGTCATCGTCGACCACCATCAGGCGGGCGATGAACTTCCCCGCGCGCAAGCCGTGATCAACCCCAACCGGCTGGATGATAGCTCGGGCCAGGGTGCGCTGTGTGCGGCAGGCGTTGCGATGGTGCTGGTGGGCGCGACGGTCAAGGTGCTGCGCGAGGCGGGCTGGTGGTCCGATGCCCGGCCCGAGCCGGACATGCTGGCCATGCTCGACCTGGTGGCGCTGGCAACCGTGTGTGATGTGGTGCCGCTTACGGGCCTGAACCGGGCCTATGTGCGCCAGGGGCTGAAGGTGATGCGCGCGCGCGGGCGGCCTGGTCTTGCCGCACTGGCAGATGCGGCGCGCCTGTCCCGGCCCCCGGATGCCCATGCGCTGGGCTTTGTGCTGGGGCCGCGGCTGAACGCGGCAGGCCGTATTGGCTCGGCGATGGACGGGTTTGCGCTTCTTACTGCGGCTGAGCGCGGGCAGGCGGTGCAGCTTGCCCAGTCGCTTGAGGAGATGAACAAGAAGCGCCAGGCGATCGAGCTGGCGACGGTGGACCGCGCGGTGCAGCAGGCAGAAGAGATGCTGGGCCGCGAGGCGGCGCTGCCGGTTCTGGTGGTGGCGGGCGAGGGCTGGCATGCAGGCGTGCTGGGCCTTGTTGCCTCACGGCTGAAGGAACGGTTCAACAAGCCGGCCTTTGCGCTTGGGCTGCCGACCGATGGCAAGCCGGCATCAGGCTCCGCCCGCTCGATTGCCGGCGTCAACCTGGGGGCTGCGGTGCGTAGCGCGGTCGAGGCAGGTGTGGCGGTCAAGGGCGGTGGTCACGCCATGGCTGCAGGCATTACGGTGGAGCCATCGCGCATCGGAGACCTGCGCGCCTTTCTGGAGGTGCATCTGGCGGCCGAGGTGGCCGCGGCAGGCGAGGCCGATACGCTGAAGATCGACGCCGCCCTTGCAGCGTCTGCTGTGACGCCCGCCTTTGTCGAGGACCTCGACCGGGCAGGCCCGTTTGGCCAGGGCAACCCGGGCCCGCGCTTTGCCCTGCCGGCGCACCGGGTCACCTATGCCGATCGGGCCGGGACCGATCATGTGCGCTGCACGCTGGTACAGGCCGACGGGACCCGGCTGAAGGCGATTGCGTTTCGCGCACTCGGCACCGATCTGGGCGAGCTTCTGCTGTCGGAGCGGCAGATGCCGCTGCACATCGCAGGCCGTGTGTCGATCAACGACTGGGGCGGAAAACGCGAAGGCCAGCTGTTTATTGACGACGTGGCGGAAGTACCGCAGGTGCGCTAGACGTGCTGGCAAAATATGCCGCACTCGGCACGTCGAATTTCCGTTTTAACCGCTTGCAACACCGACAGAAGGTTGTTACATCAACGCCCGGTGGCAAGCGCCCTTCGTCTATCGGTTAGGACACTAGCCTTTCACGCTGGAGAGAGGGGTTCGATTCCCCTAGGGCGTACCACCACCTTTTTCCTTGATTGTTATCACTCACGGCAGCGCGAACCCTTTCGGGTTCGCGCGCCTGCGTGGGCGCGCCACTCTCAATCGGTCATCAGGATGCTTGCTGCGGCCTGCTTCATCTTGTCGATGTATTGCTGCTGGCTCCAGCCGCACTCCAGCCGCAGTTGCTCCCATGTGCGCACCGACAGCAACGCCCACAGCATGTCAGTTGCCTGCTGTTGATTGAGCGCCGGGTTGAGTTTGCCGGCGCTGCGCAAGGGCTTAACCGCCGCAGCACACCCTTCCCGCATCGCCTGCATCCGGTCATCCCATGCACTGCGGGCTTCTGCGTCTTCATCTTTCATGGCGAGCAGGGCCTTGGCCACGCCATAGATGCCGGGGATGTAGTTGCCCCAAACCTCGATCCACGCTTCCAGCCGCGCCGGATCATCCTTCAGGGCGCGGCATCGCTCAAGCTGCGCATCAATCTTGAGCCTTTCATCCAGATGCCGCGTGGCGGCGACCAGCAACTCGGCCCGGCTGGGATAGTGGAGATACACCGCCTGCCGGCTGACACCTGCCTGCCTTGCAATATCTGACATCCTGACCTTGCTGCCGCCGCCGCTTTCCAGCAGCTGCAAGGTTGAATCGAGGATGCGTTCACGGGTTGGATTCATTTCGCTTGACATCGTGTAAAGATAACGGCTATTGACACCATGTCAACTTTACACGGTGTAAAGTGAATTGGATCGAAAGGACCAGATCAATGAATGTGATTGTTTTTGGTGCCACGGGCACCGTCGGAAAACTGACCGTCGAACAGCTGCTCGACGCGGGGCACAAGGTAACCGCGTTTGCGCGCCATCCGGAGAAGCTGGCTATTGAACATGGTGACCTCACGCTGGCTGCCGGCGACGCCTTGTCCGCAGATGATGTGATGGCCGCTCTACCGGGTCACGATGCAGTGGTCGTCACACTGGGTGCCGGCATGTCGCGCAAGAGCGTCATCCGGTCCGAAGGCACGATGAACGTCATCAACGCGATGCACGCCCATGGCATTCGCCGCCTGATCTGCCAATCCACGCTGGGCACCGGCGATACCTGGCGCAACCTGAACTTTTTCTGGAAGCGGATCATGTTCGGGCTGCTGCTGCGCCCGGTCTTCGCCGATCATGTCCTGCAGGAAAAGCTGGTGCGCGCCAGCGGGCTCGACTGGACCATTGTGCGCCCGAGCGCGTTCGTCGATGGCCCGGCCACAGGTGGCTTCCGGGAAAACTTTCCAGCATCAGCCCGCAATCTCTCCTTGAAGATCACGCGCGCCGATGTGGCAGGCTTTCTGGTCCGACAGCTGGACGACCTGCGCTATGCCGGCCGTGCCGTGAGTATTTCAAATTGAGTGCGGCAGGCGGTGGCTCACCCGTGCGTCATGCGGGTGAGCACGTCGTCGCCTCTGGTTCTTTGACGGCCGGTCAGCCCTGGTGGCCTCGATCAGCCGTGGCCAGACCGCAAAATCCGTCGCTTGCGCGCTACTGGATCGAAATGTCCACGTTGTAGCCCACGGTCTTGCCGGTATCGCGGTCATTGCCCATCAGGTAGACCCGGATGGTGTAGGTGCCGTCTTCCGGCAACTCAATGCGGGCGGTGCCGTCGGCACTGGTGGAGCCGTTGTAGATTGCAACACCGTCGCTGCCCGGCGGCAGGATGTTGAAATAGGCCGTGCCGTCGCCGTTTGTGCCGTCGACCTTGAGTTCGACGAACATTTCCTGACCGCGCTTGGCGCCAAGGCGGTAGTCGAAGTACTCGTCACCAACAATGGTGCCGCTGACGGTAGTGCCATAGTTGCCTGACTTGAACTTCACATTGGCCGCCATCTGGGCGAGCGAGGGGCCGGTGGCGAATGCGGTGAGCAGGGCAGCGGCAAGCAGTGCCTTCTTCATCTGGAGTCTCCGGGTGCGTTGGTTGGAAACGGTCAGTACGGAACATATTACTGGCCCAGCCTGTGACAATTGTGTGGCGCGCCATTCCGCATGGTCATTGGGCCAAGTGCCCAAGAACCGTGCCCGGCATTGCATCAGGCGCTACAAATTCAGCCAGTCCTCGTAAACTGGCCGCATCAATGATCTGCATGTGGCTTCATTGCAGTCTCATTTCTGCTGCCGAAGCGTTTGACTCGTCCCTCACAAGCGGTGTGCAATACTTTCGGCCTAGAGCCGTGCGCCGCTTACTCACCACATGAAGGGAGATGTCGATGAAGAAGACTATCAGGATGTTCGCCGTAGCTGCGATGATGGGGCTTGCCGCCCCGGCCGTGTCAGCCGCAGAGAAAGTGAACATTGGTGTTCCGTCCTGGACCGGGGCACAGGCCATTGCCCACCTGTTGAAGGAAGTCGTTGAAAGCCGCATCGGCGGCGAAGCCGGTCTGGTGCCGGGCAATAACGCCACCATCTTCCAGGGCATGGGCCAGGGCAAGGGTGACATCGACGTGCACCCGGACGTGTGGCTGCCCAACCAGGAAAGCTTCACCAAGAAATACGTCGACGAGGAAAAGACCGTCACGCTGTCGTCGAACCCCTATGAAGGCAATCAGGGCTTCTGCGTCTCCAAGAAGTTCGGCGAAGCCAACAAGATCACCGATATTGCGGATCTGGGCCGGCCTGACGTTGCCAAGAAGATGGACAGCGACGGCAACGGCAAGGGCGAAATGTGGATTGGTGCACCGGGCTGGGCCTCGGCAAACGTCAATGAGGTCAAGGTGCGCGACTATGGCCTGCTTGACTTCATCGAGCCGATCCGCGCCGAGGAAAGCGTCAAGACCGCGCGGGTGAAGGACTCGATCGCCAAGGACGAAGGCTATGCGTTCTACTGCTACAAGCCGCACGCCATCTGGTACATGTTCGACGTCTACATGCTGACCGAGCCGAAATACGATCCGGCCAAGTACGTCATGGTGCAGCCGTCGGATGACCCGGACTGGTACAAGAAGTCCATGGTCGCCTCCAAGGACGCGCTGAAGAAGGTGCAGATCGCATGGTCGAATTCGCTCAAGGAGCGCTCGCCCGCCATTGCAGAGTTCTTCGAGCGGTTTGAACTGACCGCTGACGACGTGAGCACCTTTGCCTACGAGATTTCGGGCAAGGGCCGCGACCCGGCAGAGGTGGCCAAGGAGTGGGTGGCCAACAACTCCAAGCGGGTTGATGGCTGGCTCGGCCTGTAAGCGCACGCGATAGCGGCAATACTTGCTGGCGGCATCGGCGTTTGACAAGCCGGTGCCGCCGGCGACCAACACAACAAGAGACTTCAACCAGAGCTGCTGAGGGGCAACAGGTGGCACAGTCTTCACCGTCCGGCGACAGTGACGTGGTTGTCGAGATTTCCGATGTCTGGAAAATCTTCGGCGACAACGCAGACGCTGCACTTGCCGCGATCAAGTCCGAAGGGTTGGGCAAGGCCGAGGTGCTGGCGCGCTACAACGCCGTGGTGGGGGTGGCGGACGTCAGCCTGAGCGTCAATCGCGGCGAGATCTTCTGCATCATGGGGCTGTCGGGCAGCGGCAAGTCCACCCTGGTGCGCCACTTCAACCGGCTGCTGGAACCCACCGCCGGCAAGATCATGATCGAGGGCACTGACGTGATGGCGTTGGGCCCGAAAGACCTGCAGACGTTCCGCAACCGCAAGATCGGCATGGTGTTCCAGAACTTCGCGCTGTTGCCGCACCGCTCGGTGCTGGACAACGTGGCGATGCCGCTGGAAATCCGCAAGGTGAGCAAGAACGACCGGCTGAAGCAGGCGGCGAGCATTCTCGACATTGTTGAACTGGGCGCTTGGGGCAACAAGTTTGCCCACGAGCTGTCAGGCGGCATGCAGCAGCGTGTCGGCCTTGCCCGCGCGCTGGCGGCCGACCCCGACGTGCTGCTGATGGACGAACCGTTCAGCGCGCTCGACCCGCTGATCCGCCGCCAGCTGCAGGACGAGTTCATCAAGCTGTCGCAGCAACTGAAGAAGACCACCATCTTCATCACCCACGACCTTGACGAGGCGGTGCGCATTGGCGACCGCATCGCCATCATGCGTGACGGGCGCGTGGTGCAGATCGGTACGGCGGAAGACATCGTCATGAACCCGGCTGATGATTACGTCGCCGACTTCGTGGCCGGTATCTCGCGGCTCAAGGTGGTGCGGGCGCACGCGGTCATGCAGCCGCTGGCGCGCAATGCTGCCGCTGGAAAGCTGGTGAAGAAGACCTCGCCACGGGTGAACGAGGGCGAGACCCTGAGCAACCTGATCCAGATGGCAATCGACGATGACAGCGCCATCGTGGTGGAGGACGCCGGCAAGGATATCGGCGTGATCACCCGCGAAGACATTCTGCGCACCGTCATCGAAGGCACGGAGATGTCATGAACAAGCCCGCGCTCGAAGATGCCCTGCACGAAACGCTTGCGGCCAAGTCGGCCGAGCTGGCCGCCGAACGGCGTGACCAGGTGGAACGTTTCGTGCGCACCAGCCCGGATTACTATGAGCGTCAGTTCACGCGCATCGGGTCCAGCTCGCGCTTCACGCCCACCTTCAACCTGTTTGCCGGCCTGTTCGGCCCCATCTGGTTTGCCGCGCGGGGCTTGTGGAACTGGGCGGTCCCGTTTCTGATTGTCGAGACCATCGCCTTTGTGCAGATCGCGCTGGGGCTGTTTGGCGACCTGGCGTCGGAGGCGCGCGAGCGTATCGCGTCGATCGAAGGCACGCTCGAGCTGCGCCGCCAGCAATTGCAGGCCGCCATCGAGGCGCAGTCCGACAAGGTGGATGTGTACAAGCGCACTGTCGCCTCACTGGAAGACGCCATTGGCGGCATCAGGCTTGAGGCGCAGCAACTGGAGGATCAGGGCATCTGGATAGCCGCCGGTGGCGTGGCGTTGCTGCTGGTGATCAAGGCGGTGCAGGCCACCGTTGCCAACACGGTGCTGGAACGCCGCTTCTCGGACTGGCTGTCCGACCCGTCCATTCAGGCCGGCATGCCGGTGCGCTCGATCGTGCTGAGCGCGGTGTTCGTGGCGCTGATAACGGCGGCGGCCATGCTGCATTATGCGTTCCCCGGGTCTTATCCGGTGTTGGCCGACTTCCCCACCGATCCCGACATACGGCTCACGGCGATCAAGTGGGTTGAGGCGTTCTTCAGCTTTGCGGTGACCAATGGCGAGGCGCTGTTCGACCTGATCACCTATGGCATCCGCCTGCTGCTCGATGCGCTGGAGATGATCTTCGTCAAGACGCCGTGGGTGGTGATCGCCAGCTTCATCATGCTGCTGACCTGGCTGTCGGCGGGCGTGCGCACGGCAATCTATTCCGGCGCGTTTCTCGGCTACATGGGGCTGCTGGGCTTCTGGGAAAAGGCGATGACAACGCTGGCGCTATTGGGCACAGCCGCCTGCCTGTCGATCCTGATCGGCATTCCGCTGGGCATGTTCTGCGCCCGCCGGCCCCGGTTCTATTCGTTCATCCAGCCGATCATGGACTTCATGCAGACCATGCCGGCGTTTGTGTTCATGATCCCGGTGATCGCCTTCTTTGGCACCGGCAAACCGGCGGCGGTCGTCACCACCATGATCTTCGGCGGCACGCCGGTGGTGAGATTGACCGTGCTGGGCCTGCGCGGCGTGCCGGAGCATGTGCGCGAAGCGGCGATCTCGTTCGGTGCAAGCAAGTGGTATCTCCTGTCGCGGGTCGACCTGCCGCTGGCCAGCCCGTCAATCCGGGCCGGCATCAACCAGACCATCATGCTGTCGCTGGCGATGGTCGTGGTGGCCTCGCTGATCGGCGCCAAGGGGCTGGGTGAGGACGTGCTGGAAGCATTGCAATACGCCAATGTGGGCCAGGGCATCCTGGCGGGCTTCGCCATCCTGTTCTGCGCCATGATCCTCGACCGCATCGTGCAGGGGGCCCGCAAGTGAGCCTGACACCGCTGGTGCTGGTGCACGGCTTCATGGGCGGGGCCGCGCAATGGCAGGGCCAGCGCGACGCGCTGGGCGGCAGCCGTGACATCATCACGCCGGACCTGCCGGGCTTCGGTGCCAACAACGCTGCAACCGCGCCGACCCGCATTGCCGATTATGCGGCCTTCGTGCTGGACAGCCTGAGTGCGCGAGGGATCGAGCGGTTCGATCTGCTGGGCCATTCCATGGGCGGCATGATCGTGCAGGAGATGGTGGCGCTGGCCCCGGATCGGGTGCGCAAGCTGGTGCTGTATGGCACTGGCGCGTTCAGCAACGTGGAAGGCCGGTTCGAAACCTACGAGGAAAGCAAGCGCCGCGCTGAGGCCGATGGTGCGCGCGCCACCGCCCGGCGCATCGCCGCCACGTGGTTCAGGCAGGGTGCACACGCGCCGGGCTACGAGGCATGTGCGGCAATTGCCGAACAGGCGTCGCTGCAGGCCATCCACGCCGGCATTGATGCGTTCGGCAACTGGTCGCGCGAGGCCAACCTGCCGGACATCACCTCGCCGACGTTGATCATCTGGGGCGAGCACGACAAGAGTTATGCCTGGTCGCAGATCGAGCAGCTGTGGCGCACCATACCCGGCGCCAGCCTTGCGGTGGTGCCGGGCTGCGCCCACGCCGTGCACCTTGAAAAGCCTCAGCTGTTCAACCTGCTGCTGGCGGATTTCCTGGAAGGCCGGTGAGCTGCCTCACCACTTGCCGATGTTTTCCATCGACTTCCACGGCTCCTGGATTTCCAGCGCATCGCCTTTCTGCAGAAGCTCGATGGAGATGTTGTCCGGCGTGCGGATGAACGCCATGCGGCCATCGCGCGGCGGGCGGTTGATGGTGACGCCCTTGTCCATCAGCATCTGGCAATACTCGTAGATGTTGTCGACGGCGTAGGCGAGGTGGCCAAAGTTGCGGCCCTCGTCATAGTCTTCCGGATCCCAGTTGTAGGTGAGCTCGACGGGGCAGTCGGGCGATTCATCGGGTGCCACGAACACCAGCGTGAAGCGGCCTTGCTCGTTCTCGTAGCGCCGGGTCTCGGTAAAGCCGAGCACGTCGCAGAAGAATTTCACGGACTGGTCGAGGTCGGTCACGCGAACCATGGTATGAAGGTATTTCATGCTTGGGCCTCCAATCGGGACTGATGTGGTTGATGGATGACTTGAACGGCAAACAGCGCGAGCTTGCAAGCCTGATCGGTGAGGCAAACCGCATCGTGGTGTTTTCCGGTGCCGGCATATCGACTGAATGCGGCATCCCCGACTTCCGCTCGCCCGGCGGGGTGTGGGAGCGGTTTCGCCCGCTCGACTTCAAGACCTTCATGTCGTCAGAGGAAGCCCGCCGTGAAGGCCTCACGCGGTTCCTGAAGATCCGCGACGAGGTAGGGCCGGTAACGCCGGGGCGCGGCCACAAGGCTGCTGCCAGCTGGCATGCGCAAGGCAAGCTTGCCGGGGTCATCACCCAGAACATTGACGGCCTGCATCAGGCAGCCGGCGTGCCGGTGTCGAAGGTGGTTGAGCTGCACGGCAACGGCACCTATGCGCACTGCCTGTCGTGCGGCACCCGGCATGAACTGGACTGGATCGCGCAGCAGCTTGAGGCGCACCCTGGCGCGCCGTCGTGCATGGCGTGTGGCGGTATCGTCAAGACGGCCACGATCTCGTTCGGCCAGCCGATGCCGGAAGACGAGATGCGCCGCGCCGAGCGGCTGACGCGCGAGTGCGACCTGTTCCTGGCGGTGGGGTCTTCGCTGGTGGTGGAACCGGC